>JASUTC010000003.1 GCA_030445775.1 Thermotogaceae bacterium
TGGCTTCAAGTAAATCTCCCATCATCACATTTATCACGCCGGATGTTGATAAAATGTATCACTATCTCATTGAAAAAGGTGTAGAGATCGAGAAGAAACCTGAAAAGAACCCGTATTTTCCGATCTATCACTTTTTCCTCCAAGATCCCAATGGCTATACGGTGGAAATTCAAAAATTCTTAGATTAGGGACTGCTGATTTAATCAAACGACTAATACTTGACAGGCTTCATGACAAGATTCTTTCAGGATGCACGCTTCACAAAGAGGTTTGCTTTTACAGACCTCTTTGGAGTGTTTAACGATGAGGGCATGAAATTCATTGTAAAGCTGCAATTCGTTCGGCAAGAGTTTTTCAAAAAAACACTTTAATTCATCATAAGTAATTCTTTTCATCCAGTCCCACTTGGGATTGAGCCGGGAAAAGAGCCTTCTGGTATATGCATCGACTACAAAAGTCCTTTTTTCAAGTGCATAAAGAAGAATACTATCTGCCGTTTCAGGGCCAATTCCGTTTATCTCAAGCAGTTCTTCTCTTAAAGATTCAATAGGTTCTTTTCGCATGGAATAGAAATCAAGTTCTTTTTTCATCAAAAAATCCAAAAAGTTCTTCAGACGTTTGGCTTTTATATTATAATAACCTGCTTGAACGATTAAAGATGCCAATCTCTTTTCGCTTGCCAGATACATTTTTCGAGGTTCTAAGAGTCTTTCCTCTTTCAAGCTTTTAATGGCTTTCTTGACGTTAAACCACTGAGTATTTTGAGTTAATATAGCTCCAACCATTATCTCAAAAATACTATCACCTGGCCACCAATTCTGCTTTCCATATCTATTATAAAGATTTTCGTAGATATTGATAAAAAAATCTTTATCTAGTTGTTCCTGATTTTTCTTTGTCAACGAAGGTTCAACTCCATCTCTATTTGTTTGAAGAGGATTTCTGCGTTGCAACCAACTAAATTTTCAAAAAGATCATCATTTTCAGGAACGTTTGTAATAAGACATTTTGTCTTATTGGTTTTGGTTCTGAGAAATCGTTTTACATCCTGGATGATTTGCTTTAAATCATAATCGGGATTGACAGTGTAGGTGTCAATGATATAGGCATTGTCGGTATTTTCACCCCATACCAAATAACCAATGGGATGACCCTTATCACTCTTATCATAAATCACTTCTTTATAATATCTGTCCCCTGAATTACCTAAGGCTGAAGGCATACGCTGCCAATTCAGATGTCTATGAAAAATATTGTTGGCTTGAAGAGATAATTCATGGATAATATGGGTATTGCTATTTTTATATCGGTACACTTCGGGACTAAAATCATTTAAATCCAACAACAGAGAAAAGAGTTTGCGTTCGTGTGAAAAACCCTGCTTCTCATAAAATCTGACAGCTCTTTTGTCGCTCTCAATCACCTCGAGCATTACGCTTTCGATCTTTTTCCACTTCAAATTCTCTAATGTGTGCTGAAGCAATAATTCAGCACAACCGGTCCCCCTGAAGTCATTTTTTACTCCCATTGAATCTATTCTTGCCCGATCATTATTTTTGGCAATGACAATAAACCCTACAGGAATGGAATCTTTAAAGAGAAAAAATGAATCTTCCAAAGAAATCCGATTCTCTATCATATCCATTTCAAATTCTCTTTCAGTCCAATTTACAGGAATAGGGTAATCATCAAACACCTCGTTTATCAGTGCTAACAGTGTACTTATTTGATTTTTTTGAATTACTTTGACTTCCATAAAAATCCCCCTTAACATGATTGATGAAATTCCATTTTAATTGTTGTTTTCAGAAAGAGTAAATACCGACTTCAAAATAAAGTATATCACGTTATGGTATAATTTTTACAGATTTTAAACTGAACCATTTGGAGGCTAAACTTGAATCAAAATCTTTTTTTAACCATTTTACTTCTTTTATGCTTTTCAGCTGTTCTTTTTGGAGAGCCGTTGGGATTATCGCTGGAGGCACAAAGATTAGACATGATAAACGAGGAAAGTATCGATAATTTAATGGGCAAATGTATAAACTATCGTATTGATACACTCTACATTCCCATCGTTTCTTTTATGGAATCCCTTTATGAATCAAGAATATTGCCCAGGAGTAATGTGCTGATCAACAACGAAAGCATGTTGACCTTTGACCCCCTTGCATATGCCATGAAAAAGGGGGAGATATTTGGAATAAGGATTATTCCGGTGGTGGATTTACTCACGGTTTGGCCATCTCAGGATTTACCCAATAACCCCCTCCATTTGTCCAAAAAACAGCCGGATTGGTTAAGTAGGAATTCAGAGGGCAAATTATTGTACAATCCGGTATTATTAGATCCCGGAGCACCACAAGTCCAAAATTTTATTATTGCTTTGGTAAAAGAAATTCTAATTCATTATAAACCCTCTCAACTGGCCTTTTCAAATTTCTATTATCCAAATCCCGAATATGGCTATAATCCATATGCACTAAAGGAATATGAACAATATTTGCGGGATAATCATTCACAGATTGCCAATTTTAACAACTTCAGACAAGATACCCTTAATAAACTCATGGTGCGTTTAGATGCACTTGTTCAGACGTTAGGATTGACTACACGCTTACTCGTCTATCATACCAGTAATTATGAAAATTCTCTCTCTCAGCACTTTCAAGACTGGGTATACTGGTTAAATTCAGATTATGTCGATACGGGGATTATGTGGTACTGGTTCACTGACAAAAAAAACGTTGCTCATGATACACAATGGGCACTGGAGCATATAAAGGGTCAAAGGATAATCCCGGCTTTTTCACCGGATGCTTTACAGTATTCACAGTTTTTGGTAGTAATGAATACAATCCTTGATTTTCCCGTCTCGGGAATAATGGTCGACACTGTCGATTCAAGTTTACTGGAAATACTAAATAACAATGAAGTGGGGATACCAAGATGAATTATACCAATCGCAATCGTTTTGTCTTTTTGTTTGAACAGGCTCCAATGACTATATCCATTCTCATTTTAAATGCAGTTATGTATTTATTAACGGTTATTTTGGGATCGGGAAATATTTGGAATGGGGGATCAACCGGAACGCTGATACAATTTGGCGCCCAATACGGACCACTAGTGGCCAGTGGAGAATGGTACAGACTAATAACCGCAAACTTCCTTCATGGTGGGTTAATGCATATTTTTTTCAACTCCTATGCCCTGTTCTACTTTGGTATTGTTGTGGAAAAGATCTATTCATCTCAAAAGTTTATTTTCATTTATCTCATAACGGGCGTCATGGGAAATCTGTTAACTCAGATTTTTTACACGAATGTCCCATCTGTTGGAGCAAGTGGTGCAATATTTGGTTTGGTGGGACTTATGTTTTCTGCCGGAATCAACGGAAATATGCGTGGAAGATTAAGCGGCTTCTCAGGTACCGCTTTACTGCCAATGATATTAATCAACCTTTTCTTGGGTTTTACCACTCCGGGAATTAATAATGTTGCTCATATCGGTGGGTTGGGTACCGGCTTTTTACTCGGTTTTCTAATCTCACCCAATCCGGAGTTCCGGATTTGGCAAAAAAGACTCTGGTTAACTGTGAAATATGTTTGTATCATCGTGATCATTCTCAGCATTGCCCTAAATTTCATCAACTTCACTCCTTCAGTAGAAAAAGTGATAACTTTTCACAACACCTATATTAGAGTGTTATCTGATTTATCAACTTCCTCTGATAAGACAAGATATGCCTATTATCTCAATTTATTAGAACCATTTGATTCGAAAACACGACATTTAAAAGATCAAATTGAAAAATATATCAACACCAATGGCAGTTTACCCACATTATCTGAAATCTCTTCGGAATTTAAAACTTGGCAGAAAGAGGTGCTGGAAAAATACGACCTTCAGTTACAATCCGAATAATTATAATAATATTATTAATGACGGCGAGTAACGTTTTTTCACTGTCATTAGTTCATAAAAACGATATCCAAATTGGCGGTAAACCCGTCCATTTTTTTTTGGATGAGATTTACCAAAGGATTTTTGTTATCGATTATCAAAATGAAAATATTAAAGTCATTGATGCTCAAACTGAAGCAATTACAAATATCTTGGAAAAATCCTCTTATCCTGTATTTTGTTCTTTTTCAAAATCATATGTGATTGTATCCGACTTTTGGGGACATAAAATCGATTTTTATCAAAGAGATGATTTATCCTTTTCACATTCTGTAAATACAAGAAACGGTCCGGCATACTCGATTGTAAAAGACGATTTGCTTTATTTTGTTTCTCAAAGGGACTATTTTTTTCAAGTACTTGATATTGAAAGAAGAGGGATCTACCAGGAATTTGAATTAACGGGACGTGTACCCAAATTCTACATCTATGATGGGCTTGTCATTCTTCCCTATTATGATAATTATCATACCTGGTCCAGAGACTATGAACTCAAAAATTCAATCAGCATCATTAACCTTTCATCCTTATACCGTTGGGATATAGAAGGCCTTGTTAAAAAACCTTTATCAGTTTTAAGACTCAAAGAAGGTCGTTATGCTATCAGTGGGTATCTTGATAATGGCATATACGAAATTAAATGGGGTAGTATGGACACAAAAACACTTGTAAATTGGCCAGATCACTCACATATTTTAGATATGACTTTGTTTCAAAATAATATACTTGTTCCTTCTATGAGTGACGAGAAGTTGCTTGTCTACGATTTTGATAAAAATACGCTAAAACGCATTGATTGCGCTAAAGGTGTTTTAGATATAGAGTTTTTTAATCAAGAAGGGATATTGCTTCTATCAAATTTTGATGAAATCCTACAGCTTTTTTCATCAAAGTATGAACTACTTGAAGAGCATAAAGTTGGAAAGTACCCAATTAAACTGCTCATTGACAAGGAAAGATTATATGTCTTATGCATGGATAGTGCTGAAATCAACATTTTTAACATTATAAAGGAATGATGAATAAATGAAAAAGACCGTTATTTTAGCTATGAGCGGAGGGGTAGACAGTTCGGCTGCTTTAAGTCTTCTAATAGAAAGGGGGGATATAGTCAAAGGCGTCACGATGCAAAATGGTTATCTTTCTTCTGAAGAATTGTCAAAAGCAGAACAAGTTGCCAAAAAATTTAATGTTGACTGGGAAATTTTATCTGTAGAAAAAGAGTTCGAAGATAAAGTGATTAACCCATTTATTGATGATTACAATAAAGGATTAACCCCTAATCCCTGTGCAATATGCAATAAAACCATAAAGTTTGGTTTTCTTTTTGATATTATGCAACAAAGATACCCTGATTCGTTTTATGCGACCGGACATTATGCCATTATCACTAAAGAACAAGATTCCTTTTTTATCAAAGAAGCGAGGGATACAAGAAAAGATCAAAGTTATTTTCTCGGAATGATAAGGCCTGAAATATTACCCCGCTTAATTTTCCCCGTCGGTGATTATCTAAAAACTGAGGTAATCGAATATGCCAAAAAAAGAGGGATTATTTCGGGCCATGTATCAGAAAGCCAAGACATTTGCTTCATACAGGATAATGATTATAAAAGCTTTCTTATCAGTAACGGTATCAAAGAAAAAAAAGGAGAAATCATTCATGAGAACGGAGAATTGTTAGGTTTTCACAATGGAATCTTTAATTATACAATCGGACAAAGGCGTGGATTAGGAATCTCATATACCGAAAAACTGTTCGTTAAAGAAATCATACCTGAAACAAATACTATTGTATTGGCCTCTTTAAAAAACATGCATAGTAAAGTACTCCGCGCCTCAAATCTCAACAGATTTATCACTAGCGAGCAAATTTTTGATTTTTCAAAAAAAATGTTAAAATGCAAAGTAAAAAGTGGCAGTCAGAAGTTTGATTGCGATATTAAAATGCAGGAAGGCGAAATGAGAGTCTTTTTCAAAGACGACATTTTTGCAGTCACACCCGGGCAATTATGTGTCATTTATAATGATGAAGGATTGATCGTGTTAAGCGGTATTATTGAAAAGAATATTGATCAAAAAAACGGAACGATTATTTAGATGATTCAGGATAAAACATTGAAATACAAGCATTATCTTCTAAAGAGATTGCTTGTGTTCATCATTTCTTTTACAGTTGCTATATCATTACTTTTTACTGTTGGTTTCTTTATGATCCAATCAAACAAAACCAAATCAACTGGCATGGAAATCATAAAAATTCATACTCAAAACATTCAAACATGGCTTCAAAGCAGGAAAATTGAATTAGAAAGTATCATTCAAACGCTTGGCACGAATATTAACACACATGATCCGTTAAACGAAAATTTGATAAGAACTTGCAAAGAACGACCGGGTTATTTTGAAACCATTTTTATATCGGATTTAGAGGGCAGGACAAACGATTGTTTCAAAGAAAATCATACAATCACCAATCGGGATTATTTTCATCGTATTGTTCAAAATAACGAAGAATTTGTAATAAGTGACCCATTATTATCTAAAACCAACAACAAACCATCAATTGTCATTGCGACCCGCTTGAGCGAAAAAGATGAACAACTGAAAGGTTTATTCGGTGCAACCATCAATTTAAGCATCATCGAAGATTTTCTTAAACAAGTAAACATTGATGATCTTGGAACAGCTGTTTTAATCAATAACGAAGGCCAATTCGTCGCTCATTCTCAACTCACCTATTCAATGGAAAATGTCAGCCAATACATTCAAAACATCCCTCCAAGGATAATGGAAGAAATCTTAACATCTCAAAATGGCGTAATAGATTACACATCTGAACAGACAAAGGGTGCAAAGGAACTACTGTTTTTTGAAACACTTGACACAATGCCCAACTGGAAGATGCTCATTCACATCCCCAAGCGGGCATTTTATTCAGAAATCATCCAAATTACCGTCATTGCATGGAGTCTATTATTTGCATCGATCATCTTGGTGATCATCTTAATGATGCGTGCCAGCAAAAAAATTACCGAACCTTTGGAAACAGCTGTGTCTGAAATTAATCGATTCAATCTTAAAAATTTGGAAATATCATTGCCAAAAACAAAAATCAAAGAAATCAATCAGTTGACGAATACCTTCACAAAGATGTCAAAAGAACTGAAACATTCAATCCATGAATCCAAAAGGTCTCAAGATGAGTTAGCAGCCGCTTATGAAGAATTAAGTGCAACCAATGAGGACCTTGAACAATCGTATCAGCAATTGGAAAAAATGTCACATAATTTGGAGGAAATCTTTGAAACGGCGACTCAGATTAATCAAGCCGGTTTAAAATCCGAAGAAGAATATTTGGATTTTTTATTGAAAATGTTAATAGATATCATCGATAGCGCTGAATACGGCAGTGTGGCTTTGTTTGAAAACGATAAATGGCGTTTTGTTTCAGCAAAAGGGCATGATCTACAGAAACTGCAACAAATTGACCTGGATAAAGCCTATCATATCAAGACTGAGTCAGTTAAACAAATTAATAACATCCTTTCAAATGTTTCGAGAATGCCTGAAGAAAAAATGAAAGAACTTATCAATGCAAGTAAACCTATCGGACATACGATGATCTCCGAATTGAAATTTAGAAATACAGTAGTTGGAACAATATCCATCGATTCTCCGCCTGAGGCAAGCCCTTTTACCGAAGCAGATTTAAGGGTTTTTGAGGCATTTACTAATTTTGCCACAGCTTTTTTAGGCTTAAAAAGACTATTTAAAGCCCAAACCCAGTTCCAACATCAATTGATTCTCGCCATGATTAAGATTTTGGAAATTCACGATCCCTATACAAAAGGGCATTCAGAAAAGGTTGGACTCTTATCAGCAGAAATCGCCCGTGAAATGAATTTTGACGAGGAAGAAATCAACGAAATTTTTGGTGCCGGTTTGGTACATGATATTGGAAAAATTAACATACCCAATACAATACTTTTAAAAGTCGGCAGGTTAACGAAAGAAGAATACGATGAGATTAAAAAGCACCCGGTTTGGGGTGCGGAAATACTGGATACATCAGAAAATATTGATGTTATTGTCAAGGCAGTACGTCACCATCATGAACGCTGGGATGGCCATGGTTATCCTGATGGTCTTTCCAAAACAGACATTCCACTCTATTCCAGGATAATTGCAGTTGCAGATACTTATGACGCCATGACATCTGATAGATCCTACAAGAAAGCTGTTTCTAAAGACATTGCTATTGAAGAAATCAAAAATAACAGCGGTGAACAATTCGATCCTGAGATTGTAGAAATTTTTTGCCGAATTAAAGTTAAATCAAAATAAAGATCAAGTAGTACGAAAAAAGGAGTGATATACTTTGGAAGTAACAAATACAATCTATGAAATAGCTAAAAATTATGAAACACCTTTTGTACTTTTGGATCCAAAACTCCTTGAAACAAATTACAAACGCCTTGCTTCAGTCATGGATAATTTAGAGATTTATTATGCTGTAAAAGCAAACAGTCACCCGGAGATTATCAAAACCCTGTTTAATCAGGGATCACATTTTGATATTGCTTCCCGCGGTGAGATAGAATTACTGTTAAGCCTTGGTATCCCAGGTCAACTCATGAGTTTTGGCAATACCATCAAAAAGGAAAAAGATATTGCGTTTGCTTATGAAAACAAGATTGAAATGTACTCTGTGGACAGTGAAATGGAACTTGAAAAGATTGCAAATAATGCACCCGGAAGTAAAGTTTATGCCCGCTTATTAATGAGTTCAGACGATTCAGATTGGCCGTTGTCAAAAAAATTCGGGACAGATATTGACCACGTCATTCAGCTGTTAGTCCATGCAAAAGGATTGGGATTAATCCCTTATGGTGTCTCTTTCCACGTAGGTTCCCAAACCTACAACAAATACAAGTGGAAGGAAGCAATTGTTCAGGCGGCAGAAATATTCTACCAATTAAAAGAGTACGAAAATATAGAATTGGAGATGATCAATCTTGGGGGTGGAATGCCAATTCAACACACAAGACCCATCCCACAAATTGAAGAAATAGGTCTGATGATAAAAGAATCCATAGAAGAATACTTTGCGGATGTCAAAAGACTCCGTGTGATTGTAGAACCCGGAAGGTCCATGGTGGGTGATATAGGTGTTTTGGTCACTGAAGTCATTCTTCGCTCAAGAAAGCAAAAAGACAACTGGGTGTACATCGATGCAGGTGTTTTCCACGGATTGCTGGAGACCATAGAAGATTTCCGATATGAAATCATTGTTGAAGGCAAAGAGGAAGAAGAAACAGGCATTTTCTCACTTGCGGGCCCTACTTGTGACAGTGTGGATACCATATATGATGAAGTGGAACTACCCGTTTCGATTACAATGGGAGATAAACTATACTTTAAAAATGCCGCTGCCTATACTGTCGAATACGGAACCACCTTTAACGGGATCAAACCGCCAAAAGCATATATTATACAGTAAAAGGGGGCAAAGCCCCCTTTTTTATACTGATTTTCCCCTAGATTCTACGATAATCTTTTTATACCCATCTTCGTTGACTAAATAAAATAAACGTATAGGCTCACAAAATTCCTCTCAAGGAATTACAATTTAAAACGGTTGATTTCCTGATTCAACTGTTCTGCCAAAATACTTAGCTTTTCAGTAGACTGTTTAAGGTTTTCAACTGAATTTGTTTGTTTTGCCACCTCGCTAACCAACGATTCAACCTGTTCGGAGGCATGAACCATGGATTGTGCCGATTGATCCATAGCTCCTGCAATCTCATCTGCTGCTGCGCTTTGTTCTTCTGATGTATTTGAAAGATTCTCAACAGAAGTGAGAACTTCGGAGAGATTGTCAGAAATGGCTCCAAATTGTACCAGTGCACTCTGAGCTCTTTCATTCATATCATTGACAATATTGACTGTCTTGTCTGAAGCGTCATTAACGGATTGTACGCGGGTACTGATCTCTTTTAGCATCTTTGAAATATCTTCCGTTGCCTTTTGACTTTCTTCTGCTAATTTTCTTATTTCATCAGCTACAACTGCAAACCCCTTTCCGGCTTCCCCTGCTCTTGCTGCTTCAATGGCAGCATTTAAGGCCAATAAATTAGTTTGTTCTGAAATACCCGAGATCGTCTGGACAATTTCACCTACATTTTTCGCTTGTATTTGCAATTCATCAACATATTTAGAAGTTTCTGAAGCCTGATTTTCCGCATCTTTCACAATTGAGGCCATTTCAGTCAGTTCTGTTTTGCCAGTTTTTGCAGAAATTGTAGTGTCATTGGTTTTTGTATACAGTTCTTTTGAAATATCAGAAACATTTTTCGCAGAAGCGGCAATTTCTTCAATTCCCGAAGTTACCTCCTCAATAGCTGCGGAAGTATCTTGTATATTTCTATCAGTAACAGAGGAAATTTCCTTTAACTCAAGAGAAACGCCTGTTGTTTCTTCAGTAATATGATCAAGCTCTTGAGAAGCCCCTTTTACCTCATCCATGGCTGTTTTTACTTTGCTTAAAGTTGCTTTCATTGAAAGAACAATCTCTTGCATGGCCTGTTCGGCTAATTCAATCTCGTCCTTTCGTTTTTTTGTATCTTCAAATTCAACGGTTAAGTCAAGCGCTTTTAGTCTATCGGTTTTTGCCAATAAAGATTTCAGTGATTTACGAATGGTGAAGTGAATGATAGCGGCTACAAGAATAGCTATAACGATAGAGGCTAAAACAATTATGAGAATGATCACATTACTTGAATAAATGCTGTCTACGCTTTCATCACTTCTTTTCTTGACTGTTTTTAACCCACTGTTAAACGCTTTATTTTGTTGAACCGCAATTTCGTCCAACCGTTGAAGTAATTTATTCAAAGTTTGGTTGATATCCTCATTAATGATATTCAACGAACCTGCTTTTGCTTCTTCAATATCTGTTTGAACGGTTTCTATATTTCCTTGAATATCACTAAGCTTTGCACTGATTTCAGTGGATCGATTTAGCAACCCTTTTAATTCTTCAATTTTCTCTACATATTGATCCAAAGACAAAGTAATCAAGACCGTCACAACCGGATCAAAAAGATCAAATCCGTACTTTGAAACAATAAATCCTCTTTTACCTTCGGCAAGTACTCCAGATAGCATTTCATTTTTAAAGGTTTTGATCTTTTCCACTTGTTGATCGGCATTTTCCGGTTTGATTAATACCTCTCGAGTCATCAGTTTGAGTTGTGTCAGTTCTGTAAATGGAACATTTGTTCCCAATATCTTTTCATTCCATAACAGTTCCAGTTCCAACAAACCAAAATCTTGCACCCCTGCTTCCACTTTTAATGCCGTCTGTATTTCTTGCTCTTGTTCTTCAGTTAAATCCGTCAACACATTCCCCTCTTCTTTGACTGTCTCGTATACGGGGAAAAAGGTATCCATTTTTCCACTGTTTAAACCCTGAAAAGATTCCTCAGGGTTATCCGAAGGCTCAATATAAAGAGCAGAATCGATTTCAGCATCAATATTCTCTTTTTCCTTTTGATAATTCAAAATCTCTGCATTCATAGTATTCAAATCGTTGGTTCTATTTATCTCATTACTCTTATAACTGTAAACACCTTCTACTTCTTTGGTGATTTCTTCCAAGCTATCTTTCGTATCTTCGTATAAATTTAGTTCTTGTGCTCGTTTTGATATATTGGACTGTTCGGAACTGAGTTGATCATATAAATCATTCAAATGTTCAAGATCAAAAATATATCCCATTTTTAAAACCGTTTGAAGCATACCGTTAATTTCTGTAGAGAATTCACTCACTTGTTCATAATTGATAAATTGTTCACTGACCGCATCCACTTCATCTTTGATTTTGCTACCCTCAGCATCGATTTTCCATGATGAAAGCAAGGTTAACACTGAAATAACAGCAAATAAAGCTACTAATATTGAAAATCCAATGATAACTCTTTTTGAAATTGTCACCGTAAACCACCCCCGTGAATTAATTTGACATCCTAAATGATATATAATTCTACCACATCAAATTTATCTTTTTTTCATCAATACTAATCAATTACTTGAATCCTTTCAAATATTAATAACTTTCTGTTGATTGTAAGAACCATATACACCCCTTAATAAAAATCACTCAAACTTATGTTAACGCTGCAAGAACACAATCTTTTACCACATTCATATCAAATTCTTCGGCTAATCGATCTATTTCCACACTTCTAGCACCAGGTTGTAACCAGATATTTTTTATCCCAAGTTGTGATACTTGGTGAATAAGCTTTTCACCAATTGACGGATTAACAACAAAATCAACAACATCGATTGACTGCGGAATCTCCAGCAAAGTTGGATATACTTTTACACCGCCTATTGCTTTTATTTTTGGGTTAACCGGATAAACATCATAACCGTTATTAACGAGTATTTTAAAAATCTTATAACCGTATTTATCCGATTTGTCAGTAGCGCCCAACACTGCCCATCTTTTTAAAGAAAGCATTTTCTCCTTCATTGTATGACCTCACTTTATTTTGAATTTTTTTGCTAAGTAAATAAATTATATCATGAAAGAAATGAAAAACTGAGAATTTCGAACTTTTTTAAAGCTAATCATAATTATTTATCTTAAATCAAACGAGATATCTTCTGATAACACTTGAATATAATTTTGATTGGTATATGATATAGATGTGATGGTTCATTCACATATCTATTTTTATCAATATTATGCGGAGGTGTTATTTTGAAATTTGAAGGGAAAATTACCGTTATTACCGGGGCTGCAAGGGGAATTGGTAGGGAGACAGCCCTGTTATTTGCAAAACATGGATCAAAAGTCATCGCTTGTGATGTTTTAGACGATGATTTACAAACTTTAGAAAATGATTCCAGGGAAATGACCGCCGGTTCAATTAAAGGTGTCCATTTGGATGTGACCAACAGAAAAGAGATTGACAAAGTAATCGGAGAAATTAAAGAAGAATTCTCAAAAATTGATATACTGATCAACAACGCTGGGATTACCCGCGATGCTTTCCTGATGAAAATGACTGAAGAACAATGGGATCAGGTTATTAATGTCAATCTTAAAGGTATCTTTAACATGACCCAGGCTTGTTCCAGACTCATGAAAAACGATGGGGGCGTTGTTTTGTCCACCTCTTCGGTAGTTGGTGTTTACGGAAATATTGGTCAAACAAATTATGCAGCCACCAAATCAGGTGTCATTGGTATGACCTATACATGGGCAAAAGAATTGGCCAGGTATAAGATTAGAGTAAATGCTGTTGCCCCCGGTTTTATCAAAACACCGATGACAGAAAATCTTCCACAAAAAGTATTGGATTACATGACAGAAAAAACACCTCTGAAGATGATCGGTGATCCAATCGATATTGCCAATGCCTTTCTGTTCCTGGCAAGTGATAATGCCAGATATATAACAGGACAAGTACTTGGTGTAGACGGAGGTCTTGTTATTTAAATGATATCCAACAAGGAGAAACCAATCAGAAGAATCCCGAAATCAGAGAAGGGTGAAAAAACATGGAAATCCCTTTTTGAAAGTGCACAGCGCATTTTCTTGGAAAAGGGTTATCATAAAGCTTCTGTATTGGCTATCTCTAAAGACGCCAAGGTCTCTCCTGCAACTTTTTACCAATATTTCAGTTCAAAAAACGAGATCTTTGAAATCATATTGGAAACCTTTCAAAATGAATTTTTCAACCTTTTATCCAGCATCATCCATTCAGAATTGACTTTGGAGGAAAAAATAAAGATTCTTATCAACCGAGTTTTTGATACATTTTGGAATTTCAGATATGAGTATAAAGTATTTCGTGAAGCTGAATTTATAGATAAGGAACTCTGTCTTAATTTCCATTTAAAGATAAAAGCTATTTTAGAAAATAACCCGGACTCTAATTCTCAATCCCAAGACCCTGATCCCTTTTTTTGGTTTTTGTTTGGACCTTTGTTTTACATCGCAGGTTATTGGATTCTTTGGAATGATTCAAAAGTGCCGGAAGGAACACGAGAAACCCTTTTGCAATTCTATTTAAACGGTCTTTCAATCAGAAAATTCAGCGTGGATGAAAAGGTTTTCTCCACTCTGAATGCGTTCCGATTAGATGATGAAAATATTCTGAATAAAGGGGAACAGAGTAAAAAGAGATTATTGAATTCAGCTGAATTACTATTTGGAGAAAAGGGATATTTTGAAACAACCGTTCATGAAATCTGTCAACAATCGAATCTGAGTGCCGGGGCGTTTTACTTGTATTTCCCGGGAAAACAGAATGTGTTATCTGAGTTAATCAAAAAAACCAGTAAGGAACTCAGATTTGTTTTAAAAAAGTATTCAGAAAGATTTTCAGACAGAAGGGATATGGAAATTGCATCGCTGAAAGGATTTCTTGAATTTTTCAAAAAACATTCTAACATGTATGGTGTTGTAAGAGAAAGCGAATTTATCGACAATAAAATCACATTGGAATATTACGATTCCTTAAAAAAGCCCTATATAAAGGTATTGGATCATGCTAAAGAAAAAGGACAGATTCGAGACTACGATTCCGAAACACTCTCCATGATCTTAATGGGAATCGGACATTTATTAGGACAATCTCTTTTGATTTTATCGGATAAATCATCAGAGAAATTTGAAAACTACCTAAAACCACTTTCACACTTGATGATGAATGGCGTTTCGAAGAACACTCCCTGGAATTTGGTTCACAAATTACACGGGATAGAATCTGAAAGCAATTCAACAACAGAAAAATGAGGAGGAACGAATGAAAAAGATCTTTATTACCGGAGCAAAAAGAACAGCCATTGGAACGATGGGAGGCACCCTTAAAAATACATCAGCCGTTGATCTTGGTGTAGTAGCTGCTAAAGCGGCTATGAAACAATCCGAAATCAATCCTGAAGAAGTAGATGAAACCATAGTCGGAAATATACTTTCCGCCGGTATTGGAATGGGACCGGGAAGACAAGTCAGCATATACGCCGGTGTACCGGAAGAGAATCCGGGATATTCAGTGAATATGCTATGTGGATCGGGAATGAAATCAGTGATGATTGGAGCCTCAGACATTTTGCTTGGCGAGGCTGACTGTGTGCTTTGTGGTGGTATAGAAAATATGAGTATGTCACCTTATCTGTTACCAAAAGGGCGTTTTGGATACAGACTGGGAGATGGAAAAGTTGTGGACCATATGGTCAACGACGGTTTGACGGATGTTTTCAACCACTATCATATGGGTTTGACTGCAGAGAATATTGCGGAAAAATATACGATATCAAGAGAAGAACAAGACCAATTTGCCTATGAAAGTCAGCAAAGGGCTGCAAAGGCCATAGAAGAAGGCAAATTCAAAGACGAGATAGAACCCGTTATCATCAAAGGAAGAAAAGGAGATACGGTTTTTGAAGTGGATGAACATCCAAGATTGACCGATTTGGAAAAAATGGCAAAACTGAGACCGGCATTTAAAAAAGACGGGTCAGTAACGGCCGGAAATGCCTCCGGTATCAATGACGGCGCTTCCATGACCATTTTGATGACGGAGGATAAGTGTGAAAAGCTCGGGGCGAAACCATTAGCCGAATTGGTAGCCTTTGCACAGTATGGGGTAGATCCGGCATTTATGGGATTGGGTCCCGTTGGCGCCATCAAAAAAGTTCTTAAAAAAGCCGATATGAGTCTTAAAGACATGGACCTTATCGAATTAAACGAAGCCTTTGCCGCTCAGAGCTTGGGTGTCATTAAAGATTTGACGGAAGAACATGATGTTTCGAAGGAATGGCTCATGGAAAGAACCAATGTGAACGGAGGGGCAATAGCCTTGGGGCATCCCATTGGATGTTCAGGAAACAGAATCATCGTCACCTTATTGTATGAGATGAAAAAAAGAAACCTTAAATACGGGCTGGCAAGTCTTTGCATTGGCGGAGGAATGGGAACCGCCGTTATTATTAAGAACGTATAGTCAATAACCTGTTCTAATTTTTTGTTATTTTATTTATTTTTTTATACGATTCAAATTTTTCCGGAGTGGAGGACTTATTTATGTCAAAAGAATTAATTGGTATCAGGGGAATCGGTACCTATTTCCCCGAGAAAATTGAAACTGCTCAGTATATAGCAGAAGAGACAAACATCCCGCAGGATGTTATAGAAAAGAAATTTGGCGTCTTGAAAAAAACCGTTCCAGGCCCAGAAGATACCGCCAGTAATATGGGGTTATGGGCTGCTCAAAAGGCGATTAAAAAGGCACAGATAAACCCTGAAGCAATCGATCTGGTGATATGGAACGGGGCACAGCATAAAGATTTTCCCTGCTGGCTTGCCAGTCTTGATGTTGCCCATCGATTAGGAGCCATTAATGCATGGGGTTTTGACATGGAAGCCATGTGCGGTTCCATGATGGCAGGTTTTGAGACGGCTAAGAGTCTCATGAGAAACAACGACGAACTGAAAACGGTTTTATTGTGTTCAGGTTACAGGAATAACGATTTGATCAGTTATCAGGAGCCTTCCTCTTCTTTTATGTTTGATATCGGAGCCAGTGGTGCAGCAGTCGTCTTGGAAAAGGGTTACAACAAGAATGTGATTCTATCTTCCTCTTTTAAAGGGGATGGATCATTCTCAAGAGGATGTGTTGTCCCGGTGGGAGGCAATGACCGCTGGCCCATGAAAGAAGAAGATGTCAAAGATTTCCATTTTAAGATCCAAGGAGATCCCAAGGCATTTAAAACCAAACTGGGCGAGAAGACATTACCCAACTTCTTCTGGGTCATTCGAGATTCTTTAAGAAAATCGGGTTATTCACAAGAAGATATCGATTATCTTGCCATTTTACATTTTAAGCGTTCTGCCCATGACTTAATCTTGGAAGAATTGAATATCAGCCCGGAAAAGACCACTTATCTCGATGAATATGGTCATATTGGTCAAAATGATCAAATCATTTCATTGGAGATCGGATTAAAGAACAATAAAGTGAAAGACGGGGACATTATCGTTATGGTGGGAGCCGGCTTAGGCTTTGTCTGGGCATCTTCAGTGATTCAATGGGGTATATATCAAGGCGGGGAGTGATTTTTTTGAACGGATTTTACAAAGATTATGCGGCAAAGAAAACGGATCATCATCATGTTTTATCACAGATCAAATCCAATGATGTAATTGTTTGTGGCATGGCAGCCACGGAACCTCAACAACTCTTAACCGATTTACACACTATCGCTGACAGGGTAAAAAACGTTGAGGTGTACACATGCCTAAATATGAAAGGCTATGAGTTTTACATGAAAAAAGAATATGAAGACTCTTTTATCAACAATTCCTGGTTCCATAATGCAGCGATTCGCAGTGCTATTAAGAGTGGTTTAAGAACAGCTGCCTATGTCCCAAACAATCTGCATGAAGCCGGTACAAACCTGCTTGCATTACAGGATCCGGACTTTTATGTGGGAATCGCATCTGAAATGGATGAACATGGTTTTTTTACCTGTTCTCTTAGTGCAACCTATGAGAAAGACGTGATCGAGAAAGCAAAAAAGGTGGTTCTTGAAGTGAACAAAAACGCCCCAAGGACCCATGGGGATACACAAATTCACATTTCTCAGGTTGATTGGCTGTATGAAGTCGACTATCCCATTCCTGAACTGCCGGATGTACAAGCCAGTGAAACCGATGAAAAGATTGCCGGTTATATTGCAGAACTCGTACATGATGGCTCAACACTTCAGATTGGTATTGGCGGGATTCCCAATGCGGTTGCCGGATTACTCAAGGATAAAAGAGATTTGGGGATTCATACTGAAATGTTTACCGAATCCATGATTGACCTTTTTAAATTGGGTGTCATCACAAACAGAAGAAAGACTCTTTGGCCGGGAAAAGCCATCTGTACTTTTGCATTAGGCTCAAAGAAAATGTACGACTTTATCCAGGACAATCCCGGTGTCTGGTTATTAAGGGGAAGTTATGTCAATGATCCTTATGTCATTGCCCAAAATGACAATATAGTTAGTGTGAACACAGCCATAATGGTGGATTTGACAGGACAGGTGTGTTCTGAATCAATCGGAACAACTCAATTTAGCGGAACGGGTGGTCAGCTGGATACCCACAGAGGTGCTGTCATGAGTAAAGGCGGCAAAGGAGTTATTGCCCTCTCGGCTAGAACTCGAAAAGGGGCTTCCAAAATCGTTCCCATGCTAAAAGCAGGTTCTGGAGTTACCGTTCCCAGACAGGACTTGGATTGGGTTGTCACGGATTTCGGTATTGCTAAATTAAGGGGACTTCCAGTGAATAAAAGGGCAAAGGAATTAATCAGAATAGCACATCCCGATGACAGGGATGACTTAAAAAAACAGGCTCATGACATTGGGCTTTTATAAAAAAGGAGGAAATTAACATGAAGAAATTGTTATTAATCGTTTTGGTCGCAGCTATGATTTTTTCAACAGGTTTTAGTGCGGAAAATTCAACAAACGGAATAACCGACGATTCAGTAAAAATCGGTACATTCCAAGCGCTTTCGGGAGCAGTAGCCTTTATTGGTGTTTCAATGAACAAAGGAATGGAAGCTTACTTTAACTGGATCAATGAAAATGGTGGTATCTACGGAAGAAAAATCGACCTGATTTCAGTTGACGACCAATTTGTTCCTTCAAAAACAGTCATCGAAGTAAAAAGACTTGTCGAACAGGACAAAGTATTTGCAATCGTTGGTGGCCTTGGAACACCTGGATGTCTCGCAGTTATGGACTATTTAAATGAAGGTGGGGTTCCATTTGTATACCAGGGAAGCGGTTCAAGCTTGCTATCTATACCTCCGAAAAAGTATATTTTCTCAGTACAGCCAAACTATTCCATTGAAGCACCCATTGTTGGAAAATATCTTACCGAAGTGGCAAACAAAAAGAGAATCGGTATGATTTACAGAGCTGCTGAAGATGGAAAGGAAGCTTATGCTGCACTGAGGGCATGGTTAAGGGAAAACGGAAAATCAGATATGTTGGTTAGAGCCATAGCCGTTGATCCTGCACAAACATCCTTTGACAATGAAATCATCAAAATGATGCAATCCGGAGTCGATGCAGTTTACCTGTTAACCTTTACCGATCAGACGCCAAACATCCTGAAACAATCCAGAGATTATGGGTTTGAACCATTATTTGTTTCCTGCTATCCTAATGCTGAACCGAAACTTATTCAGTTAGCTGAAGGAGCCGCAGAAGGAATGGAAGCTATGGCCTGGGTTGATTTAAATGATCCTGAAGCTGAGAATTATTTAAAATATATGGATATTTTCCAGGCTACATATCCGGATGAAATTCCCGATGCTTATGCTGCAGCAGGATTTATAGCCGCTGAATTGTTCACTGAAGGACTTAGAAGAGCGGGAGAAAATCCAACCAGAGAATCTTTAGTCGAAGGCCTCGAAAGCTTGAACGGATGGCAAGGTATTATTACACCGATTATAACTTATTATCCGTATGATCCTGAAAATGAAAAGGCCAGACTCGGTTTGAATGCCATGTATATCTTACGAGTTGAAGGAGATCAGATGCTAAAGGCAATTGACTGGGTAAAAATGGGAGAATGATCAATTAACTATTTTGGGATTCGGTGTTCGAACCGAATCCCATTACTTTTTTTATTTATTTTGTTGTTGGCAGGTGATAAGGTATGGGTTTAATGGAAGTCAGAGAAGTAACGGTAAGATTTGGAGGTCTCATTGCAGCCTCTGAAATCACCATGGATATAGAAGAAGGAACCATTCATTCGTTGATTGGCCCCAACGGGGCTGGAAAAACAACCTTGTTTAACGTAATCACAAGAGTAATTGACCCAAACATCGGCGATGTTCTTTTTAATGGGGAAAGTTTGTTGAAATCAAAACCTCATGAGATTATAAAAAGCGGAATTGCCAGAACATTCCAAAATCTTGAAATCTTTAAATTGATGACGGTGAGGGACAATTTTCTAGTTGGGGAACATGTGAATATAGATACTAAATTAACCGCTGAAATGTTTCAAACAAAACATATCCAAACTGAAGAAGCCAATTCAAACACTAAGGCCGTTCAAATAGCTGAGTTTTTGGGGTTAAAGAATAGATTGAACAGTCTAACCGGAATGCTCCCATATGGATTGCAAAAGATGGTGGAAATCGGAAGGGCATTGATTTCTTCTCCAAAACTATTGCTTTTGGATGAACCAGCAGCAGGCTTAAACCCTTCAGAAACCCATTTCCTAAAGGAAGTTATCAGGGAAATCAAATCCCAGGGTGTGACCATATTGCTTGTGGAGCATGATATGTCGTTGGTCATGGATATATCAGATTACATTACGGTCATGAATTTCGGAAAGAAGATTGCTGAAGGGATGCCTGATCAGATTAAAAACGATCCTGAAGTCATCAAGGCCTATTTGGGGGAGAGCAAATATGCTTAAACTAAACGATGTTAAACTCAAATACGGATATGTTGAAGCACTTAAGGGGATTAACCTTGAGGTCAAAGAAGGATCCATCACCGCTTTACTTGGTGCCAATGGTGCAGGAAAATCAACAACACTTCGTGCCATATCCGGGCTTAATCACATTTATTCCGGAGAAATCATCTTTTTAGACCAGGTAATTCAAAATCGTTCAACCGATTATATTGTCAAGCAGGGCATCATCCATTGCCCGGAGGGCAGAAAACTTTTTCCCGATCTTTCTGTCTATGAAAATCTTTTAACAGGGGCTTATGTGTTAACGGATAAAGAAAGAGTGAAAGAAAATCTTGAACGTGTTTATACTCTTTTCCCCATTCTTAACGAAAGAAGAAAACAAATGGCCGGAACACTCTCCGGTGGGGAGCAACAAATGCTTGCAGTTGGAAGATCACTTATGGCTGATCCGAAATTGTTAATGCTTGATGAACCCTCTCTCGGACTGGCTCCGATCATATTTGAACAAATCTTTGATACCTTAATTGAATTAAAAAAAGCCGGGACGACTATCTTTCTGGTGGAACAAAATGCGAATGCCGCATTACACATATCAGACTATGCTTATATCTTAGAAGTTGGAAAAATACCTCTGGAAGGTCCTGCTTCGGAGTTGTTGAAAAATGATCAAGTCAAACAGAAATATCTGGGGGGATAGGTGATATCATGCAGCAATTAATATTGGGATTAAGAGATGGAAGTTTATTTGCGTTGGTTGCTCTGGGTCTTGTTATCATCCACAGGACAACCGGTGTCTTGAATTTTGCTTACGGACATATGGGAATGTTTGCCGCCTATATTACATTCTCCTGTTATGCCTTCTTTGGATTTCCGCTGTTGTTGGCGATTTTTATGGGGCTTTTATTTGCCGTTATATTGGGAATGTTGACAGAGAAATTCCTGTTACGCCCCATCAGAAACCTCTCTAATTCGTCGATGCTCATCATCACGTTGGGAATGCTCATGACTTTGGAAGGGACAGCCCTTTGGATCTGGAAACAAGATACCCGACAACTTCCAAATTTGATTAATGGTAAGCCTTTAATTGTCAACCTTGGCGAAACATTCTTGGTTATTACACAACAGGATTTGTTGATTTTCATCTTAACGGCCATTATTGTTTTCGGGACCTTTTTTTATCTGAAATACACAAAAGTAGGACTGGCGGTCAGGGCATCTTCGCAAAACGAAGAAGCTGCCAAACTTATGGGAATACCCGTTGGTGGTGTTTACGGATTTGCCTGGGGTTTTGGAGTTGCTTTAAGTGCTTTGGCAGCTATACTGGCAGCACCAAAAACATATGTACATCCAAATATGATGGTAGATCTTCAAATACAAGGCCTCACCGCAGCTGTTCTTGGTGGATTTGACAGTTTGCCGGGAGCAATTGTAGGTGGTTTATTGCTTGGCGTCATTGAACAATTTGTTGGAGAATGGATCTCAGCGGAGTTGAAACTTGCAGTGGCTTTAATCATCATTATCGTTCTACTGTTGATTAAGCCTTCAGGTATTTTAGGTAGATCATCCAAGAGGAGGGTATGATTATGAAAAACATGAAAAATTTTATACTCTTTGCAGCCGTTCTAGCCATTTTACCCCTTCTCTTTTTAAATCAGACCTTTTTAATCAGTATTTTTTCTCAGGTGTTGATCTTTTCGATCGCCGCTTTGGGATTGAATGTGTTAATTGGCTATGCCGGACAAATTTCCATTGGTCATGCCGCTTTTATGGCATTAGGTGCCTATCTGTCAGCTGTACTGACTAAGAATTTTAATTTCCCGTTTTTGATAACCATCTTTTTGGCGGGAGGGTTTTCCGGACTCTTTGGTTTGATTCTGGGTTTTCCGGCCTTAAGATTAAAGGGTTTTTATCTCGCCATCGCAACCATGGCCTTTGGTGTTGCAGTTGAAAAAATTGTGGCAGCGAGTGATTTTCTGGGAGGCCATACCGGAATGACCAATGTACCCAACCCGGATCTTTTTGGCATCACGATTTCCACAGATTTGGGGAAATATTATCTCATCGCCGTCATTACCATTATCTTATTCATCTTTGCTCAAAATCTAATGAAATCCAAAACAGGTAGAGCTTTTAAAGCCATACGAGAAAGTGAATTTGCAGCCAGATCTTCGGGGATTAACATTTCAAAGTACAAGTTGATCGCCTTTATCATAAGTGCAGTTTACGGCGGTATTGCCGGAGCACTGTATGCTCACACCATCAATTATATTGCTCCAACCGATTTTGCACTGGGTTTGTCCATCAATCTGTTGGCAATGATCGTCGTGGGTGGATTGGCTTCCCTTTCCGGAAATGTCATCGGTACTATTTTGATGGTTGCCATTCCTTTCTTTTTCAGTAGAAGCAATGTACCCATGTCGATTATTTTTGGTGTCATGCTGATTGTTGTTGTTCTGTTCTTCCCAAGAGGACTTAGCTATGCCTTATATATCTTCCAATGGAAATACCTTTGGAGACCCTATGTATGGATCAGAAAAAAGATTAGAATACTGCGATTTAAGGAGGAAAAATCAATGTTTGTTAACCTGGGTGATAAAAAAATCCATTATGAAACCGGAGGAAATCCTTCCGGAGAACCTCTGTTCATGGTCCATGGTAATTTTGCTTCGTGGAGATGGTACGAACCTGCCTTGAACAGATTGAAAGATACTCATTTCAGAGGAATCGCCGTTGATCTACCGGGTTTTGGCGATTCAAGCAACCCTGAAAGAGAAATCACCATTGAAAATTATGCCAAAGAATTGGAAGGATTTATCAACACCTTCAATCTGAAAAAGATCAATTTAGTGGGTCATTCTCTCGGTGGTGCGGTATGCTTACGATATGCATTGAACAACCCGGATAAAATCAACCGTTTGTTGTTGATCGACTCGGCACCTGCGGATGGATTGATTACACCGGAGGAATACTATCCCGTCCTGAATTCCTATCAACATAATCGCGGACTTCTCAAGCTTGCATTGTCAGGCATGTTTCCTTCAAATGACCCGGACAAAATGCTAAACAAATTAACCGATGATGCCTTGTTGATGGATCCAAGGGCATTCTCGGGTAACGCCAGGGCTTTGGAAAAATACAATTATCTTGATGAACTATCAAAATTAAAAGCTCCGGTTTTATTCCTGGTGGGTGAAAAAGACACACTGATAACTGAGTCACTTTTAAAACCAACGGCTGATCGTCTGCCTAATGCCGAAATAAAAGTCTTGGATAATGCTGGGCATGCGGTGAACGTTGAAGATCCTGAACGATTCATCAACATTCTGAAAGATTTTTTCGGAGGTAAAGAGGCATGAACCTTGAATTAACAAATGGCGGAAAAATATATTACGAAACCTATGGGCAACAAGGTCCATGGGTGGTTTTTCTCAACGGAATCATGATGAGTACCGCCAGTTGGGAGGGTTTTAAAGAGTCGATATCAAAGGATAATCGCCTGTTGTTGATGGACTTTCGGGATCAGGGAAATTCCAGTAAAATCGAGAATCAAGATTATACATGGAAACTACACGTTAACGATCTTTTGGAATTGCTGGATCATCTGAAAATCGATCAAATCCACATGTTAGGTGTTTCATACGGGGGACAAGTTGCCCTTGAATTCACAAGAGAACATCAGGACCGATTGGCTTCACTGCTCTTGGTAAATGTGACTCCCAAAGTATCTCGTTTCTTACAAGCGATTAGTGATTCATGGGAGTTAGCGGCCAAGTTAAACAGTGGATCGGATTTTTTTACCATCGCCATTCCACCCATCTATTCAGATGTATTCTATGAAGAGCAGTACGACTGGCTTCAAAAAAGGCAAGATATCTTCGAAAAAATGCTGACAAAAGAATGGTTTGAGGGTTTCACCAGATTGTCAAAAAGCGCGAAGGATTTTGATTGCTCGGATCTTATCAGCAAAATCAAAGTTCCAACACTTGTTCTAAGTGCTGAAAAGGACATTCTCACACCTGCTGAGAAAATGAATGAAATGGCCTCTCAAATAAAAGATTCTGTCTATCTACAAATCCCCAATGCGGGTCATGCAGCCTTTTATGAAAAACAAAAGGCATTCTTAACAGCAGTAAAAGGCTTCCTTTCCATAAATAAATAACCAGCCAAAAATTAGGCCCGCTTATGCGGGCTTTTTTTTATTTCACAAAATCCGAATACCCTCCCGGATAATGGTAAATGTACTCAAAGCCAAGATCAGTCATCACTTTAACAGCCGTTATGCTTCTGCCACCGCTCTTGCAATAGACCAAATAGACCCCATTCTTATCCATAGATTTAACTCTTTCCTCAAATTCCTCCGAGAGAATGTTGATATTAATGGCGCCTGCTATATGCCCTTCGTCGTATTCTTGAGGGGTTCTTACATCCAGGATAACCAGTTCTTCCTCTTCTAACAAAAGTTCTTGGACTTGACTTTTATTCACATCAGTCCAAAATCCCACGGGGGTCGTCTCGACTTTTTCTTCCGTTTGAGTTTCAACACGATGGTAATCTCCCAGCTCTCCTTCATATACATAGACATTTTTAAGGATGGGAGCTTGATCATCCAAAAAGTTTTTAACAGAGTTGAAAGTTGCTTGTTCGATGATATAATAATCTAAGGGGTTCAATTCATCATAGGATTCTTTAAAGTGTTCAAAGGAGAAGACCTTTATATTGGGTAAAGTTTCCAAAAACAATTTTGCCGTTTCCATATCCTCTATGAGCTTTAACACTTGACCTTTTGGTCTTTGGTATAACGGGTTGAGTGTCTTGATGGTCTCGAGTAAAAAGTCGGTCTCATAAAAACCTTGAAGGCGGTTTACGTAATTGCCGTTTTTATCAAAAAAAATCATTGTGGGCGTTCTACTAACTGAAAAATCTTTAAAGATCGTTGAATAGGGATAATTTTCTGCCTTTTCATCATTTATAGGAAATCTACCAAAATAAATGGGAACAGGATTAATATCCACAATAATAAACCTTTCTTTTAGAAAAGTAGCTGTCTTTTTATCTGAAAGGGTTTTTTCCTTTAAATCCACACAATCATGACAGCTTTTGATACTGAATAATATGATAAGTGGTTTTTCAGTTAATTGAGAAAGAGTATAAGCCTCGTTCAATTTGTTATCAATGACATAATCTGAATAAGTCAGCCCGAAAGAAAAAACGAATAACAATAATCCTATCATTAATAAAATCTGCTTTTTTGTTAAAATCATACAATTCTCCTTTAATCAATCATCATTTTTAGTGTTATTGTACTAATCTCAAATCCAAAGTCCCTGTAAAAATCAACGACTTGTTCATTGCCTGCAGCAACCTTTAAATTAATTTCATCTACATTCTCATTTACCAGCCATTTTATAGAATCACTGATGAATTGTTTACCAACCCCCTTTTTTCTGTATTCGGGCTCTACATAAATAGATTCAATTTCACCTTCATGATCGGTTTTCCCGGTTATACAATAACCTATCAAGTTCTCTTCATCCTTCGCTGTTAGAATTAAGAGTTTTTCTTTGTTTAGAAGAGCATCTTTCCTGTATTCAAATGAAAATTGTTGAAATCTCTTCTTAAAATGAACGGATTGGGCTTTATGATGCTCGTTTAAAGCTTCCCAAAGAGGCTTAACCACATCTATCCGTTCTTTTTCTAAAACCTCTATAATAATTTTTTTCTTCATTATTAAACCTCAATAAAATTATTAACATCCATTTTGATTTTCCCATCTTTCAATTCGATTATCCGATCTGCCATTTGAGCCACTCTTTGATCATGAGTAACCAATATAAAAGTCGTCTTAAACTCTTTATTTATTTCTCTCAATAAATAATATACGGTTTGTGTGTTTTCAGAATCCAAGTTTCCCGTTGGTTCATCTGCTAAAACAATAGGTGGATTGTTAATCAGGGAACGAGCTATGGCCGTTCGCTGTTGCTGTCCACCTGAGATATTCGTTGAAGGTTTGTCCTTTACATCTTTAAGCCCCATCTTCTCCATCAAATAATTGGCCTTGTCAATGATTTCATTTGGAGGATTCATGTTATTCATCCAGTAAGGCATTAGGACGTTTTCATAGGCTGTAAATTCGGGGAGCAGATAATGAAATTGAAAGATAAACCCGATGGTTTTGTTTCTTATGGTAGAAAGCTCTTTTTGATTTTTTTTGGTGATGTCGATTCCGTCAATCACAACCTTTCCGGAGGTTGGGTTGTCCAAGGCACCGATGATGTTCAGCAAGGTGCTTTTTCCGCTTCCGGACTGACCAATGATGGCGTTAAATGAACCTCTCTCAAATTCCAAATCCAAATCAAACAACGCTTGTGTTTTTACTACTGTTCCGTATATTTTATTCACCTTTTCAAGTTGAAGTACGGTGTTATCCATTCCTGATCACCTCAATTGGACTAAGCTTTGCAGATCTTCTGCCGGGAATGGTTGCTGAAATAACAGCTGATGCAACAGCTATTCCCATTGAAAGAAGAATAAAGCCATAATTAACATAGACTGGAACAACGGGCGTTCCGTCCGGATTGACTGCAAATGTTGTGAACATCCAAATAAGACCAACACCCAGAATGGTTCCCAAAATGGCCCCAAATACGCCTAAAATCAAACCCTCATAAATGAAAATTTGACCAGCCATTGAATTTTTAATACCCATAGCCTTTAATATTCCCAACTGTTTTGATTTTTGCACCACACTGATAGCCAAAACACTGGCAATAGCCAATGAAACAGAAATAATAACAAATATCTGTATCATAATGCTGGATATACTTTGCCCATCCAATGCACTCAACAGATCTTCATTTTCGATTTTCCAATTCAGGATTTTGATTTCTTCACCTTTCAAAGCATTTTGAATCCCGGATGCAATTACGTCCGCTTCAAAGGGTTCCTGTATCTGCATTTCGATTGAAGACGAGGTGTTGGGTTTATTTGTCAGATTTTGAACGGTTTTAATATCTGAAATGATCCATGACCGGTTTGCCGTTCCAAGACCCAGCTTGAATATACCTGAAATTTTAACCGTTTTTGGAAAGATCACAACCGGAGGTATGACTACTGATATTTCATCTCCAACCTTTAAAGAGAGTTCTTTTGCCATATCCGTTCCGATAATCACTTCATTCGTTTCTTTTGGCATTTCTCCCTCTACAATATTCTGTGCAAATTCATAGACTTTATTCGCCTCATCAAAGTCGAACCCACGAATAAAAGACGAAAAATCACGCTTTTCAAGCCGCACAATTCCCGGTGTTTCTGATACCGGAAAAATGCTGGTAATCTCATTGGCATATTCTGTTTCTTTGATTTTTTCTATCATTGTTTGAGGACTGACAATTACATCATCATCACGAGTTGATCGAACTGTGATTTGAGAGGCATTCCCGATGGTTTGGTCTACAAGGTTTAACTGAAGGCCCTGAATCAATAAACCGATAAAAATCTGCACGGACACACCAATGGTGATAGCGGAAATGATTAGTAATGATTGTCCCCTGGATTCTTTTAGAAATCTCCAAGCGATTTTCAGTGCCAGTCTCATCTCATTCACCATCCCTTTTTTTGCCGACATCCACCATCAATGAAGCAGCAAAGGCATCAATATCATCGATATTTTTTAGAAAGACGTCAAAATCCATTGTCTTTACAAAATCATTGTTTTTATTAAAAGCCCTTCCACCTACAATAATTCCAATCGATGAATCTTTTTCTCTCACCGCATCAATAATATTCTGAGCTTTGTAAAGATTATAGGGATTTGAAACACTTAATCCCAAATAGTCCGGTTTCTCATAGTCTAAAGCCATAATAAGTGCATTTAAAGGAGTGTTTCCCCCTGCAAAGACGGATTTAAAACCATTCAACTCAAACCAATCCGAAACAACCCTTAAGGGAAGTTCATGATATTCCTCCGAAGGACAAGTCATAATAATCTTTTTTCCGTTGAAGGGTTTTCTTTCTTTCAACAAATAAGGATAAATTACTTCAATAATCGTTCGGGTCGTGGATGTTCTCACATGCTCTTTCCAAATACAAAGCGGATCTTCTTGAAAAGGACATTCGAAATCTTCAATGGAAGGCAATATCCTTTCTTTATACAACTCTCTAACACTTACAATCTCTTTATCCAGGGAATCAATCAAAAGGTTGATTAATTGTTCTTTTTCTTCTTTAACGATTAAATCATTAAATTGTTCTCGGTTGATCACAAAGTATTCCCCCTCCCTCTTTTCTTTATTACATTTATACCATATGATAAAAAGCAAGTTATAACTTTTCAAGCCAAGAAAAATATAACTATATAGACGAGTATTAAATAACTTTAATTACGAATAAGAATGATATAATCTCATGTAAACAAACACTGTTTAATTGAATTTGTGAAGCAAATTCCCAGGAATGTTCTTCGAAACTCCACTGAATAATGGCTTGAAAACTAAACGAAGGGAGGGTACAAACAATGCAAAAAGAATGTATCGATTTTATACAAAAAACCATAGAAAAATATGATTATGACGGATGTGTCATAGGTATCAGCGGAGGTGTAGATTCTGCGGTAGTTGCTGCTCTTTGCTGTGAAGCAATTGGCAAAGAAAAAGTACTGGGGTTGTTGTTACCTGAAAGAGATTCAGCTAAAAACACCTTGAATGATTCAGTTGATCTCTGCAATCATTTGGGAATCCCTTACAAAGTAAAAAAGATCAGCAAAATCTTGAGAAAAACCGGCGCTTATGCCTTGAAACCACCGGCTTCAATCGTACCAAGAAAGATTCAGGAAAAATATGTCAAAGATAAGTGGAGAGATTTGCCAAAAGAGGACACTTTTATTGAAGACCTTGAAGACAGGGGGAATGAAGAATTTTTAAAAGGGCTTGCCTTTTATCGGATTAAACACCGAATACGCATGTGCCTGTTTTACCTTGAAGCAGAACAAAGAAATTATGCCGTTATGGGGACAACCAATAAAACAGAAATGCTGACGGGTTTTTATGTCAAATGGGGAGACGATTCCACCGACATCGAGCCCATCATGCACCTTTATAAAACACAAGTTTATGAATTGGCAAGGGAGTTAAAGATTCCTGATTTTATTATCAGCAAACCCCCTTCTCCCGATCTGATACCAGGAATCACCGATGAATTTGCATTGAAGGTCAAATATAAGGATCTCGATCGCATTTTGATGAAGTTACAGAAGAATCGGGATTTAGATGATGAAAAACCTGAGGATGTACAACGAGTCAAACAAATTCTTAAAGCCGCAGAAAAAAGAAAGATCAGGAATTTGAATGTGTTGGGAGATGATTGAAATGAATTTTCTGATGCAAACGCCTATTGGGTTTTTTTCAGGTATATTTGAAAAACGGAATTTGTATGAAATTTCATTTGTTAAGGCAAACCAGACCATAACCACACGTCAACAATCATTCATTGGAGAAGAGTCAGCGGATTTACTAATCATAGAAGACCAAATCAAACAATACATCAAAGGTGATAGAAAGGAGTTTAACTTAAACAACTATTTGAAATGGCTCTTCAACGAAGATCACCCCGGCGAAGATTCCCAACATGGCACGCAATTTCAAAAAAAGGTATGGCAGGCTTTGTTGACAATTCCTTACGGGACTTGTTGTTCCTATTCGGACGTTGCAGAACAGATTGGTCAGCCAACTGCCGTTAGAGCCGTTGCAAATGCCATTGGGAGCAATCCACTGCTAATGATTATCCCTTGTCACAGGGTGATCAGAAAAAATGGGGCGTTGGGTGGATTCTCAGCGGGGTTGGGGTTAAAAAAACGCCTTTTAGAATTGGAAAGGACATATCATTCATCTTGAGGAATAGTCTTCTTCTTTTTTCATCCTTGCTTTAATTGTGTCTGTGAATTTCAAGTCATCTGAAGGCACACGGCTATCCAACAGGTTTGAAAGAATTACTCCCTTGAAGATATTTATCCTCCATATACCAACTTCTTCATTTTCATGTATAATTAATATACAACAGAACAGGTGGAGGGGATAGGATGAACATCATTCCAATTAAACTAAGCATGACGAAAGCAATCCTGATCAAAGATCAAAAGAACCTTCTGGTGGATACCGGTAATCCAAAGGATTATGCAACATTATGGCATTTCTTGGATGCCAACTTGGAAGACGGAGAACCGTTAGATTATATATTGATTACACATGCTCATTTAGATCATTATGGTTGTGCTGCAGCCTTACACGACAAGACAGGGGCTAAGGTCATCATTCACGAAAGAGATTATGAAACTATGAAACTTGGTTATAATTCTCCTATCGTTCCTTTTAGCTTTACGGGTAAACTTCTGTCACCATTTATAAAAAAAGACCCTAAAAAAATCGTGGCAAATCCTGTCGAAGCTGATATTGTGATCAAAGACGAAGAAACCGATTTACAACCATTCGGAATTGCCGGAAAAGTCGTTGCCACACCTGGTCATACTCCCGGATCAATTTCTCTGTTTTTAGACGATCAAACAGCCATCGTGGGAGATCTGATGATGAGCTTTTTTATACCTGAAAAGCCTGAGAAACCTCTATTTGCATATAATGTAGACGAGTGGAAAAATAGTTTAAAAAAAGTTCTTGAATTTGAACCGAAAAAAATTATCATCACTCATGGAAATTTCTACACTTATAATGATTTTAAAAGCTTTTGCAAAAAAGTCTTTTAAAAAAAATTGAAATAATGGCATCTATTGAATTTGTTTTTCTGATGCACTTTATTATATTTGGAAGTAGGCGATTTGATGGATAAACAACAATGGCATACTTATTCAATTGAAGAAACAGCTGAAAAATTGGATACTGATTTAAAATCCGGCATTCAAGAATCTGTTGTTCAACAAAGGCTTGAAGAATACGGAAAAAACGAATTGGAGGAAAAAAAGGGACGAAACCCAATAAAAATATTCCTCATGCAGTTTACCTCAACCATTGTTATCGTATTACTTGTCGCAGCAGTTATAACCGGAATCATTGGTGAATTAAGGGATACAATTGTCATCTCCATCATTCTTATAATCAACGCTTTAATTGGCTTTTCTCAGGAATATCGTGCTGAAAAGGCTATGAGTACCTTAAAGAAGCTGTCCATTCCCAAAGTACGTGTAAAAAGATCTGGTACTGAAAAGGTCATCTCATCAACCGAAATAGTTCCCGGTGATATTGTTTTTCTTGAAGCCGGCAATTACGTACCTGCAGATATGAGATTGATTGATACCCATAATCTGAAGATTCAGGAATCAGCGCTTACAGGAGAATCACAACCGGTAGAAAAAGATGCTGATGAAATCTTTGAAAAAGACGCTGATTTAGCCGTGAGAAAAAACATGGCCTACTCGGGAACCGTTGTCAGTTATGGTAGAGCAGTTGGAATCGTAGTAAGAACAGGTATGAAAACGGAAATCGGAAAGATTGCCGCTATGCTTCAGGAGGATGAAGAAGGCCAGACTCCCATGCAAAAAAGGCTTGATAAGCTGGGCAGGATTCTTGCCTTTGCCTCTTTGGTAATCGTTGTCGTCATCTTTTTGATGGGTGTTCTCCGCGGAGAAGACTTAAAAGTCATGTTCATGACAGCCGTTTCGTTTGCCGTCGCTGCCGTTCCGGAAGGACTTCCGACGGTTGTTACGATTGCATTGGCTCTGGGAGCCAGACGCATGCTCTCAAGAAATGCCTTGGTGAGACGTTTGATGGCAGTTGAAACGTTGGGATCGGTCAACGTCATCTGCTCAGATAAAACGGGAACCATCACAGAAAACCGAATGAGAGTCACTGTCTTGGAATTGGCCGGCAATCGGTTGGATTTTGGAAAAGAAGATGCCGATGACCCTGATTCTCTTCCCGATGATGATCAAAGTGCGCTGAGCCTGATGCTTCTTGGGGGGAGTATGTGTAATGATGCTCGCTTGGAACCTTCAAAGAAAAGGAAGGGTGATTTCGATGTGATTGGTGATCCCACAGAAGGGGCCTTGGTATATGTTGCCAAAAAAGTTGACATGGGAAAAGATGAATATACCGAAATCTTCCCAAGAATCAATGAAATCCCATTCGAATCGGAAAGAAAGATGATGTCAACTGTTCACGATATTTTGTTTGAACAATTGGATAAAAAAAACACAAGGATTCACAAATATCTCAAACTCTTGGATATTGATCACAATGTGGCTTTTACAAAAGGGGCAGTTGACCAACTCATTAAAAATTGCAATCACGTTTTGGATGGTGACGAAATTTTTGAATTGGACGATCAATGGAAAAAAAAGATTATGGAAGAACACGACAAACTGGCCAAAAACGGTATGAGAGTCTTGGGGATCGCTTATAAGAATGTTGATTATGAAATTGATGAGGATTATGAATATAAAGAAAGCGACATGACCTTCATCGGGATGTTCGGCATGATGGATCCCGAAAGAGAAGGCGTAAAAGAAGCCATTGCAACAGCAAAAGATGCCGGTATCAGGTCGATCATGATAACGGGAGACCATCCCCTAACAGCCGGTTACATCGCTCAAAAACTGAATATGATTGAAAACAGAGAAGAGGTCATCCTGGGAAGAGAATTGGAAGGAAGATCCGATGATGAAATAGACCAAATTGTCAAACAAAAGTCCGTGTATGCAAGGGTCACACCTGAAAATAAAGTCACCATCGTTAAGAGTCTACAAAGACAGGGTAAAACGGTATCCATGACAGGAGATGGAGTTAATGATGCCCCCGCACTCAAACGAGCTGATATTGGTCTTGCCATGGGTATTACGGGAACGGATGTGTCAAAAGAAGTATCCGATATGGTTTTGCTGGATGATAATTTCTCAACGATTGTTGCCGCTGTAAAAGAAGGCAGAACCATTTATGATAACATCCAAAAATTTATTCAATATATACTCGCTTCCAATATGGCTGAGATATGGATCATGCTTTTAGGACCTTTTCTTGGCATACCTTTACCGTTATTACCACTTCAAATCCTTTGGGTCAATTTGATCAGTGACGGTCTTCCTGCACTGTCTTTATCAGTAGAACCGGCTGAAAAGAATATCATGAAGCGGAAACCCAATCCCATCAACGGCAATATCATTGGAACGAAGTGGATTTATTTGATTTTAACCGGTTTAATCATTGCCATTTTTACACTGATCCCCAGTTTATCTTTCAAGAACTCGGTGATGGAAGAAGGAACATGGAGAACCGTTCTCTTTAGTATCTTAGTGTTTTCTCAGTTGTTTTTCACCTTTTGCATCAGAAGTCACAAATCTGTTTTCAAACACGGCTCCGGAAATAATCCTTATTTGTATGGGGCAGTGGGGATTAGTTTTCTCCTACAACTTGTTGTGATTTACGTGCCTTTTTTCCAAGATATCTTTGGAACAACAGCTTTAAAATTTTCTGAACTAATGATCTCCTTGCTGTTTTCCAGCCTTATTCTGTGGCTCTTTGAAATCATCAAGCTCTTCAATAAAGATTTATGATCAAAAAACTTAATTCACTTTTCGTTCTCTTGGCAGGTATTGTTTTGTTATCGTCTGCAGGACCTGTAATCAAACTGTGTGGAGAAGATCCCATTAAAATCGCTTTTTACAGACTTTTTTTTGGATTTCTGTTTTTTTTGTTTTTTTACCTTAAGGATCGGCATAAGAGGGAAAATGTTGTTTTACTTAATAGAACGGATTTGCTTGTACTGCTAATTTCCGGAATCTCACTGGGACTGCATTTTTTCCTGTGGATTAGGGCATTTACATACACCACTGTGGCAGGGGGTGTGATCCCCATCCTGATTCAGCCTGTACTGGTCAGTTTTTTGAGCATCCTCTTTTACAAGGAAGCCATGTCAAAGATCATGTTGATCCCCCTTGCCATCACATCGATTGGAATTGTAATCATGGGAATCGGAGATTTTAACACCAGTACGCATCTGGGAGTTGGAGATCTTTACTCCTCCCTGGGAATCGTGATGATCTGTTTCTATTTAGTAGGCGTAAAACGACTGATTGTGAAAATAAGTCCTATTCTTCTAAACATCTTTCTTTATATTATTGCAATGTGCGTGTTGCTCATTCCAATCCTTATAAACAACAAAGGATTTTTGATTGGAACCACACGAGACTTTCTGTATATCCTTTGGCTGGGAGGCGCCTGTTCCTTCTTGGGCTATTTGGCAGTCAACCTCTCATTAATCAGATTCAAGGCACCGGAGGTATCCTTTGCCATTGTCGGAGAGCCTATACTAAGCATCATTTGGGCATGGTTGTTCTTGGGAGAAATCATGAGCCAAAATCAACTCATCGGCTTTATCTTTGGGCTGATTGGCTTTATCATCTTCATCCTTGTTTTACGACATAAATATCAACAGAATAACTTTAAAAGAGTTGTTCAATAAAACAAAATTCCCCCGGACCAACCCACAACACTTGGTCCTAATTATTTCTTTGATAGACAATTTGTCCATTTTTTACCGTTTTTACAACCTTCATTTTTCGATCCAAAACCACAAAGTCCGCCTTTTTCCCCACATCAATCATTCCCGAATCAAGGGATGAACTAATCGAGGGATTTTTCGTCAGACACTTTAAGATATTTCTCAGGGGTAAAGACAGGTGCTTATACACATTTGAAAGAGCTTCGTCAAGTTTCAGAACCGACCCCGCCAATGTGCCATCTTCCAATCTGGCTGAATGTTCGTCTACATTCACTTCAAGGCCACCCAGGGTGTATTTCCCCGGTTCAAGTCCGGTGGCTTCCATTGCATCTGAAATAAAGATGATCTTTTCAGGATCTTTGGCTTTAAAAACCAGTTGAATGGTCTCTTTTGAAAGGTGAATCATATCGCAAATGATTTCTACATAGGCATCCGATAGCAATCCCGCTCCTGAAGCTCCCAGGTCTCTGTGATGAACGGGTGTCATGGCATTAAACAAGTGAGTGAATCGAGTAGCACCGGATTGAATAGCTTCCATGGATTGTTTGTAGTCGGCACAGGTATGTCCAATAGAAACGGTTATTCCTTCAGAAGTAAGGGTTTGGATCACTTCCCTTCCAACAATCTCCGGAGCCAAGGTGATCACCTTTATGAGATCTTTGTTTTCTAAGATAAAGTCAATTTCTTTTTCATCGGGAGATTTAATGTACTCTGGATTTTGAGCTCCTTTCTTCTTCAAATTCACAAATGGTCCTTCCAAATGAATCCCGACAATGGAGCTATTCGGTTGTTTTTCTCTATACTCACGAATCAACGCCACTGTTTGTTTTATTTTCTCGAACGGAAGTGACAAGGTAGTAGCCAGAACAGTGGTAACACCTCTGGTATAAAGAAATTCCTCCATTCGTTTTAAACCTTTCAAATCGGTGTTTGAAAAATCCTCACCCATACATCCGTGGTTATGGGAATCTACAAAACCGGGAACCAAAAAATCGTTATTTTCCGAACTTATATTGTTCGTATGAATTTGCTGGAAAGATTCTTCATATACAACACGGCTATTGGGTATGAAAACATCAGGTGTATAAATATCTACATGATCAATTTTCATTTGTTATCACCTCATCAATAAAGTAATAACATTATATCATACTTTCTTCTTTTTTGGGATTTTCATCGCGAAAGGAGCCCCGATAAAAATATTCATATAATAAGACATAATGCGCCATAAGATTACCGCACCTGCTATATTTGATGGTGCGAAGAAGTTCTTGAAGAACAGGTAAAAGCCCCCTTCTGCCGCTCCCCCTGCTCCGGGAACAGGCACGAAGGAAATGATTAAAAACAAGATACCCTGAAATGAAAAGATCTCAGAAAAGGGGACCGTAGGTGGTTCCAACATCCTGTATATGCAATAGGGAATTGAAAAATAAAAGAATATCTGTATAGAGGTAAAAAGAAATGCAATGAACAATTTGAAAGGTGCTTTCCCTAAATTTTTCATGGCACTGTGAAATTCACCGATTTTTGTGATCCATTGCTCTTCGCTTTTTTTCATCTTTTTTCCAAATTTAAACGGGGATACAAGAAAAAGAATCAGATCAAAAATCTTTCTTGTCAATAATGGGCTGAAAGAAAAGATCAACAAAAAAAAGATTACCGCTGAATTGATCAAGAAACCAAATACAGCTAATATGGAAATGGAAGGCAATGAATTTATCTTATCAAAAAAAACAAACATAATAAACACCCCCAGGATGGTAATGGTTGTTTGATAAATCAAAAATCGGGATATTAAAACGGCTGTTGCCTTGGATACATCAATGCCAAGCCTGTATAACCGTAGAATCTGCATGGGTTGTCCACCGGATGCAAAAGGTGTGACAGAATTGTAGAATTGTCCTACCATATTTGTCTCAATCGCTTTCCACAACGATAATTTAACACCTGAGATCTTAGCTGTAGTATAAATGGTTAACGATTCGGATAGCCAAAAAATCAAAAGACATATTCCCGATATGGCAAACCAAACTAAATCAATACTTTTAAAAACTGCAATGTTTTCTTGAAAATCGCCAATAAAGAAAAAACCAATAACAACGATCAATCCAAGTATGACAGACACCATCAACCATTTAAATGAAACCGACTTTTTTTCTTCCGAAGAAAGATCGTTTTCTTTGCTATCTATTATTACAGTAGTTTCGTTTTCCTTAGTTTCCAAAATCTTCCCCCTAAATACTTCATTCGATAGATATTATATCAGAAAGCTTTGAACTTCTACATCAACTGAAGAAGTAATTCAAAAATCAATTATTTTTACCTTATTATTAAAATAAAGGTTAACAAAAGATATGCAATTCCCCCTTTATGGTATAATCAATGAAAATAAATAAAAAGGAGTCAAGGAGGATGAAATGCGAGTGGATTATCCAAGAGCCGGATAAAGAAGAAGTACAACGACTGGTTCAAAAATACGATATCCCGGAGCTTCTTGCTACCATATTTGTGAATAACAAATTAGAGCAACGGACAAGTGTAACGAAATATCTGAATTTGGAAGAAGAAAAATTCCATGACCCTTTTTTGCTGAAAGGCATGGAAGCATTTGTGGAAACTTTGATGAAGATCAAAAAAAAGAATGAGACAATTGCCATTTACGGTGATTATGATGTAGATGGTGTGACGTCTACCGCTTTAGTCTATTCAGTTTTGAAAGAATTAGGATGGAATGTCATTTATTATATTCCTACCCGTTTGGAGGAGGGTTATGGATTAAGTAAAACAGCTATCATGGAACTGTTTAACAGAAACATTAAAAACATACTTACAGTTGACTGCGGGATAACCTCAGTCGAAGAAGTAAAATACGCTAATTTCTTGCAATTCAGAATTATCATTACAGACCATCACGAAGTCCAGGATGAATTACCTGAGGCTTGTGCAGTCGTGAATCCGAAGCGTACAGACGATACCTATCCATTTAAGGGTTTGGCAGGTGTGGGTGTTGCTTTTAAATGTATGGACGCCTTGGTCGAAAGATTGGGGAGACCTATTGACATTGAAAAATACTTGGATTTGGTGGCCTTGGGAACGGTTGCAGATATAGTTCCAATGATTGGTGAAAACAGAATGATCGTACAAAAGGGAATCAAAAGCCTTGCTGAAACCAAACACATTGGTTTAAGAAGGTTGATGAAAATATCCGGTATTGATACCGACCATTTGCAAACACACGACATTGGTTTTAAAATAGCCCCTAAATTAAATGCTGTTGGCAGGCTTGGAAGCGCAGAAACGGCTTTAAAACTGCTTTTAACCGAAGATGAAACAGAGGCTCGTGAGCTTTCCAGCTTCTTAATGGAACAAAACAGCAAAAGACAGTATATTGAAAACCAAATTTACACTGAAGCGATGAATATGATACACAAAAATCCCATTATTGCTGATTCTCCCGTGTTGGTATTAGCAAAAAAAGACTGGCATCCGGGGGTTATTGGAATTGTCTCGTCGCGATTAACGGCGAAATTTTACAAGCCTACATTAATGATTTCCATTGACGAAAATGGAGTTGGTAGAGGCTCTGCTCGGAGTATTGATCAAGTGAATATAATGGAACTCTTTTCCCATGTCTCATCTTACTTTGAGGAATTTGGTGGACATCCTATGGCCGCAGGGTTTACCATTGAAAAATCAAACATTGAACGTTTGCGAGAAGATCTGTCCTTTAGATTTTATAAATTATACGGGAGCGATTCATTTACATCAAAGATTTATATCGATGCTCAATTGGATATCAGCGAGATCACCGATGAGCTATTGGATAAATTGGAATTGTTAAGACCATACGGACAATCTAATCATGAACCTGTCTTTTTGATGAAGAATTTATCTGTGGATAAACTCAAGCTTATGGGTTCAAGAAATCAGCATATACGGATGATTCTGAAACAAGGGAAGTATTTTATCGACTCTATCGGTTTTAACTTGGCATCGAAAATCGATGAATTCAGATATATTCGCCCAAATTTACTCAAATGTGATCTGGTAGGGAATATTAAAACGATTTGGCATTATAAAACCAAACATGTTCAAATCTTTATCAAAGATATTAAATACTTTATTGATCCTACCTTTAAAAACGAAGAAACGGATAGGAATTTTGTGTTTGACCTCATCAACAATTGGGAGAGCCAAAATAACACCCATAAGGAACAGGATGTTAACCAGTTGACCAGAGAATTAAATCACAAACTTCAGACCAAATACCCGGCCTTCTTAAAGGTATTGGATAACAAAATGGGCATAACGGGTTTATTCTCATCATTAAAGGCGCAGGAATTAATGCTATTTTCAAAAATGATTCAAGCAGAGCAGAAAAAGCAAAGATTGTTGATTGTCTTACCTTCAAATATGTTCCTCTCGTCACGTTTAAAAACCATTGGCAGATTTGACGCTTTATCCACACAAGTCCTTGTGAATCCTGCTCAAAAATTCCAAGAAACCACATTATTTACCACAGTCCCCTTCCTCTTAAAACACTTTGATCAGTTCAAAAATATTAAGCAATTTGTCTTTTTGGATTTGGAATATCTTCTTCCGGAAGAAAATAAAACTAAAGGGTTGTTGAAGCGATTAAGTGATGACATTTCAGAAATGACTGATACCAATATTTTGGTATTATCGGGCATTCTCTCCGATAACGAAAAAAATCAAATGAAAGCATTCTTTAAATTCGATAAAATCCTGATTGAGCATTTAAAAAAACACAAAAAGGGATTGGTTGACAGAAGGGACCATCCGGAACCGATTAAATACATTCAACAACTTGTTCAAAACAGCAACTTTACTGCTGTTTTTGTTAATTCAGTAGATAAAACGGTTCACCTCACCCGGATACTGGGAAACATACTCTCTGACAGTTTTCACAATGGGGAAGTTGTTTTTTACAACTCATCTCTGAAGCCATTTCAACGCTCCAAGATAGAAGAGCTTATTTCGGTTTCAAAGGTGAAACTATTCATCACAACATATGAAATCGGTGGCTCCATGCAATTCCCCAAAGAATCAAATATTTGTCTGTTAGATCCTCCGATGAATCCTATTGACATTTTAACCATTTCAAATCTTGTGGAAAAAAAGGGGTCCACGTCAATTTTCCATCTACTTTATAACAAATCTGATACAAAAGAACATATAAAAAAGCAGTTTGACTTTCTACCGGATAAAGATGATATAATATCATTGATTGAGATTGGTTGTTCCAATGGTTTAAAAGCGCTGGAAAACCTAAAAGCTAATGGTTTTAAAAAATTCTCTTTAAATGAAAAAAAGTGGGACTTAATCGTTTCCGTATTAGAAGAAATTGGAATGATCGAAGAACAGGAAATTAAAAATAAAAATTATAATGACTTAGTTGAGAAATTAAACCATTCTACCTACATGTTGGAATCAATTATTGATAAGATCGTTATTGATGATTATTTGAAATATTTCATTGGAAAGAGTGGTAGAAAGGTTTTAAACCTGATTGATGATCCAATGTTGCCGTTTTTGAAATAGATGTGGAGGTGCATTTTTCAATTGCAAACTAAATTTATCGCTGCAGATGAATTGAATTCTTTAATGATTTTTGTCGATTACTCAGAAATGATGAAAGCCTTCGACTTAATTAAGAAAAAAGGTTATTTTGCAAAGATAATTAAGACACCCAAAGAATTTTTTTCCGCTTCCTCACTGTCAATCGCAGTAAAAAATACAGATTTGGAAGGAATTCAAAAACAGTTCGAGCGGGAATCGGTAAAACCAATAAAAAGCGTTGTTTTAAAAAGATGTGCTTTAGATTATTTATTCCGGTCCTATTAAAAAGTTAATATCGTGGAAGTCCTGGCCTTTGATTACGGTGATAAAAGAATAGGCTATGCCGTGGCGTCAAAAAAAATGAAAATGGCCTTTGCAAAAGGCTTTATTCAAAACGATCATTCGATAACAGATTCCATAAAATCATTAATCTCTCTTTATCAGCCTGATGAATTAGTTTTGGGATTACCTCTTAGGCAGAATTTATCTTTCACACCGGCAACGGATAAGGCACTACTTTTTGCAAGACAATTGTTTGATATAACAAACTTGAATGTTTATCTCGTCGATGAAAGATATTCAACTGTTTATTCACAGATAGCCCTCAGGTATGCTGGGCGAACAGTTAAGAATTCAAAAGCAATTATTGATTCAGAAAGTGCAAAAAGTATTGCTGAAGTATATATACAATCACCGGCTTGGGTGTTTAAATTTAACTTGGATTGCCTGACGGAAAAGCTCATTAATTATTGTGTTCAGAGTACGGATACCGATGTTTTATGTTTTATGGGAGCAAAGGATATATTTGATATTCTCCGTAATTATGAGACAAATTTTACCGTTTACGAACTAAACCCATACATTTACTCATTGGAAAGAAATAAAGAAATCCCGGATAACGTTAAATTTTACGGATTCACTTTTTCAGTCCCTGAAAGTTGTACGTTTTGCAAACAAAGTGCTCATGGCTCAACTGGATAGAGTATTGGACTCCGGATCCAAAGGTTGCGGGTTCAAATCCCGCTGAGCACACCATTTATTTCCAACTGAATGGAGGGAGTCAAAATGGTTTTAGTATTAAGCGTTTTTGAGAGTGAATTAGAACCAATCACAGAAAACATGATAACTTTCGAAAAGAAAACTCTTTTTGAAAGAGAAATAAAAAGAGGCTTACTTGGAAGGAATGAAACTGTCACTTGTTCCGGTATTTTCGGTAAGGTTGAATCGGCCTTTATTACACAAAAACTGATAGATGAATACAAAATCAACAATATTTTTTTGACCTCAGGTGCAGGTGCATTGACAGATGAATTGGAAATTGGAGATGTAGTAATTGGTGAAGCTTATCATGAATACGACAAGCGCCTCAAGGAAAACGAGTCTAATCCAGCAATAAGAGGCGATTTGGAAACACTTTCAAGTATTAAATTTCAATTTTCAGGTTTAAAACGAGGGAAAATTATATCCGGCGATCAAATTGTTTCAGAAAAATCATTCAGGGATGAATTATACAATAGATACAGGGCGTTGGCGTTAGACATGGATTCCGCTGTAATGGCAACAGTCTCCAAGGCAAATAACTGTAAATTTCTTTCAATAAAAGTAATTTTAGACAAATCAAATGAGAAAACAAGCGAAGATTTCAATCAACATTTTTCTGATTATAACACCGTTCCGGCTGAAATATTATGTAAATACTTAAAAAATCATTTTGTTTCCGGCTAAAAGGTTTCGTTTTCTTTTTCAAGAATAAAATCAAAAACCTTTCTACCAATCGGTGCAGCATTTTGACCACCATAACCACCGTTTTCAATTAGAACAAATACGGTGTATTTTGGGCGCTCTAAGGGATAAAATGCTGCAAAATAAGCATGGTAACGACCTTCAATACCGATTTCTGCCGTACCTGTTTTCCCTGCCAGTTTGTCTTTGTAAGATGCATCTTTAAAGGCCGGATAAGCAGTTCCACCTGGCTGTGACACAACCGCATTCATTGCCATTTTCAAATAGATCCAATGTGATTTAGGCAGATTTAGATAACGATTTGATAATGAAAATGAATTAGCCGTAATATATGATTTTTGTTTGTTTCCCTCCAATGCTATCAATTCAAATAATTTTAGCATTTCAATAGGGGTGAGTCTGACATAACCTTGTCCGATAGACGATAGAACAGTATCCCCCAGATACCAATTTTCACCTATTTCCTGCAACTTCCATGAGGTGGAAGGGTATATTCCTGTTTTCTCTTCGGGTAGATTAATCTGTGATTTCATGGTCAACCCGATGGTATCACTAATACTTTTTAAATAATCAATTCCCAACTCTAATCCTTTATTATAAAAATAGACATTACAAGATTCTTTAACAGCATCAAATAAAGTCACCGTTCCATGACCCGTTGATAGCCAATCATGGTATTTATACTCTGTCTTACCATCGTTGGAATAGAGCGAAAACTCACCATCACAATACAATCTTTGAGTCACAGCCTTATACACTGAAACGGTATTGTCTGATAATACAGACAAGGCCATAAAAGGCTTAATCAAACTCCCCGGATTATAGGTAGATGAAATGGCCCGGTTAAGAAAGATATTTCCTTCATCTTTTAACATTAATTGCCATTCTTCTTCAATGATGGGTTTTGTCATCCTGGAACTTTCATAAAAAGGTTTGGATACCATAGATAATATTTCGCCTGAATCAGGAGAAGAAACAATCACTACCGAAGGATTTTCAATCTCAGCCAACAGTTCTTCAATATACTGCTGTAATTGTAGATCAACTGACAGGTAAATATCTTGACCTTTTTGAGGTTTTCGAACTGTTTGTTTCTTTAATTGACGAGTTCTCGAATCAACTTCCACCTGAGTAACACCATTTATACCCTTTAAATAGTCGTTAAAGGTTTTTTCAACCCCTGCAACTCCTACTAAGCCACGATTAACATACCCGATAATGTGAGAAAGAGAACCGTTAAACGGGTAAATTCTCTCAAAATCATACTTCAATGAAATATTGGGATTACTGACTGAAATATCGGGTCTTATAAGGATATCTTCATTATGATTAATGGCGTCAGTAATATTTAATTCTGAAATACCCGTTAGTTTTGAGATGTCTTTTACCAAATCTTCTCTCGCCGAACCATAAATACCTTTAATGCTCTCCGATAAATCAATATATCGATTGACTTTAGTATATGCTAATAATGTCCCATTACGATCATAAATATTCCCTCGGTAAGCCGGAATCACTTCTCTCTTTAGCCTGATTGAATCAAAATATTGCGAAAACTCATCAGATTGTTTAATCTGCAAATCATAAGTTCGGTAAACAAAAGCCAAAAAAACAAAAAGAAGGATAATCCAGAGTAAGATTATCCTTCCGTTACCATGATTCTTTGTTGTTTCCTGAACTTTTATATTTCTAACACTACTTTTCCACATTTTCCCTCTTCCATTTTATCAAAGCCTTCTTGCCAATTCTCAAAAGGAATAACATCCGTTATGATCTTATCCAGATCTATCTTTTTTGTATTCAATAAACTCGACAATTTATACCAAGTTTCAAACATCTTTCTCCCTGTTATACCATACATGGTGATATTTTTAAAGACTCCGGCATTAATATCAAGGCTGACATTTTTATCGAACAAACCAAGAATCGATATATGGCCTCCCGGAATCACAGATTTCATACCCAAATTAAAGGCACTCTCATTTCCTGACATTTCCAACACCGCGTCTACTCCTTCATGTTGGGTTATGTCCATGATTTTCGAATAGGCATCCTCTACAGCTGGATTTACTAAATAGTCAGCCCCGTTCTTTTTTGCCAGATCAAGACGGAAATCCTTTACTTCACTTACAATAATCGGTCCTGCTCCAAGGGCTTTTGCAACTTGTACAGCCATAACGCCAATAGGACCGGCTCCAGTAATTAGGACACTTTTTCCTGAGACATCACCGCTTGTAACTGTGTAAACAGCGTTGCCAAGGGGTTCTTGAACTGAAGCCATGTGTTGAGGAAGTGAAGGATCGTTCTTCCACAAGACAACTTCCGGTACTCTGGCATATTCGGCAAATATACCATCTCTGTCTACACCAAGGATTTCCATATTCAAACAGATGTGCATATTGCCGGTTCGACACATCTTACATCTGGTACAGGGAATATGTGTTTCTGCGGAAACAAAGTCTCCCACTTCAACCAGCTTCACATTTTTCCCTACTTTGATAACTTCACCTGAAAATTCATGTCCACCAATTTGAGGGGTTTTAATCCGATTCTGTGCCCATTCATTCCACTGGTAAATGTGGAGGTCCGTTCCGCAGATGGAAGCGTATTTAACCTTTATCAGAACTTCGTCTTCTCTTAGTTCTTCGGGTATGTCCACTTCCTTCAGCTTGAATCCTCTTTGAGGTTTTTCTTTGACCAACGCCTTCATTTTTCCCACTGTTACCATCCTCCCGTAATTTTAATAAAGCTCTTTTTTTAAATGCATTTCTATCTTTATCTTTTTTTTCCACTTTTATTCTTTTTCCTGTAAATGGATCATACCCACTGTAAAAAATCGTAGTCGATACCGTTGAAGGTGTAGGGGTGAAAATTTGGATCGGTTGTTCTCTTTCCTTAAAATAACGGCGAATGTTTTCAGCCAGTTCAATATTTTCATCTAATCCCTCTCCAGGATGTCCTACCATCAAATAAGCAATGATAAACTGCTTGATACTTTTTTGCTTACATAATTGATAAAAGTCGTTATAGAGTTTTTCAAAAGTCGATTTATTGTTTTTTCCCATCACGTTAAGAACGTTTGTTGAAAAATGCTCCGGAGCTAACTTTAAATACCCGCTAGTGTATTTCAATGTTAGCTGTTTAAGAAATTCACTCCCGTTTTTATGATCTGAGTAAATTAAATCAGGTCTTATTCCGGATGAAATAAAGACATGTTTAACACCATCAATTTGAGATACAGCTTCCAATAATTCTAAATAATTACCATGATTCGCATTTAAAGCATCACAAACTTCCGGAAATAAACATCTTTTATGTTCACAAGGTCCCATCCTTAATTTTCGTTGACACTCAAAACCATACATATTGGCCGTTGGTCCTCCAAGATCGGTTATTGTTCCATTAAAGGAATCTCTTTGCGTTAATAAAGTGACTTCGTCAACAATAGAAGAAATGGATCTTGACTGGACTGTCCTCCCCTGATGAATAGCAATGGCACAAAAATTACATTCGCCGTAACATCCTCTATGAGTAACTACGGTTGCTCTCACTGCTTCCAAGGCAGATAAGGTTGTACTGTGTCTGAGATTTGGATGAATCTCTTTGTTATAGGGTAAAGAATAAACATGATCCATCTCAGATTGTTTTAATGGCCTTGATGGCGGGTTTTGAACAACATATTTATTACCATCAGGTTGATAGATGCCATTGCGGTTTGCAGTCGTATTTGTGGAGTAAAACAATCGGTAAGCATGATTATACGCTTTGATATCGCTTGCAATTTCATCAAAAGAATCCATTTTTATATATACTTCAGGAATTTGAGAAGTATTCGTTGTGTAAAAGGCAGTCCCATCAAGGTACTTAATATTGTTAAATGGAACTCCTCTTTTTAGAAGAGAAACAAGTGATTTTAAAGTCAATTCAGACATACCAAAAATCAACAAATCCGCTTTAGAGTCCAATAAAATAGAATGTCGAACTTTGTTTTGCCACCAATCATAATGACCAAATCTTCTTAGACTGGCCTCTAAACCTCCAATTACAATAGGGGTTTCTTTAAATTGAGCTTTTACCCAATTTGAATAGACAATGACCGCGCGATTAGGTCGCTTCCGTGCCTCATATGCGTATGCATCCGATTTTCTAAGTTTACCCGAAGCGGTGTAATTGGATACCATTGAATCTAAGTTTCCCGAAGTAATTCCAAAGAAGTATTTTGGTGAAGGATAAAGAGAAATATCTTTTTCAGATTCCGGTTGTGATAAAACCAACACCTTCAATCCTAAATCTTCCAACACTCTAGCCACAATGGCAACGCCAAAGGAAGGATGATCCACATAGATATCACCGGTTATTAACGTTACATCGGGTTGAGACCATCCCGTTTGATGAAAAGAATCAAGATCAACCGGAATCGTCCATTCACTTTTTGTCATTACCAACCTCTGACGGAGTGTAATACTCTTTTTCCTTTTCCAATATCTTTTTTAATTTTTTTCTGCATCTAAGAAGTTTTGTTCCAACGGTTCCAATAGGAATACCCATCTTTTCGGAAATTTCCTTATACTTCATTCCTTCAGCAGATAACAAGAGCATCTCACGACAATCTTCAGGTAACCTTTGCAAAATCTTCTTATATTCTTCTATCTTAATCTCTTCAATGGCCAGATCAAGCGGATTATCAGATTTTTCATTCTCTGTAATTTCAAGGAAAGAATTATCTCCTTCACTGCCCATCTCTGCATCTAATGCAACAGTGTTGGAATCAGCTCTTTTTTTGGCATTTCTTTGTCGATGCATATCAATTGAGATGTGTGCTGCCGTCGTTGCTAAAAAGGCCTTTAGATTTTTAACACGGCTTAAATCCTCAAAAGCCATTCTTAAAAAGGTTTCCTGTACAATATCATCCGCTGAATCCCTAAAATCAGGGTATTTATAGCCGACAACTGCTTTCAGGTATCTTCCGTATCGATTGTAAATTTCTTCCCAAAAGCGTTTTTCTCCTATTTTATCTCTTTTTTTTATCAATTCTTTATCATCAAGATTGTGTATTCTCTTGCCTATCGTTATGGGCATATCCACACCCTTTTCGCATAAATTTATACTTTTCTTACACTTATATTGTACCATATAATGTAAGTTAGCATTGGCTGTTATAATATGACTAATTATTCTTCGAAAAGTTTTTTTGAAAGGGTTTTATGATTTGCAAAATACTCCTAACTTATGAAACTGTCGCATGAGGTTTGTGTTATTCAAAATATTCTATTTCAGTTTCCAAAAAAATGCCGGTTTTTTTTAATATTAGCTTTTGAAGGTGACTGACGAGTTTCTTAACATCAATGGCTGTTGCATCTTTTTTGTTGATGATAAAACCTGAATGCTTTGTTGAAACACATGCCCCGCCTATAGTGCAGCCTTTTAATCCAAGCAATTCAATTTCCAATGCGGGGTGAAAGACTTGAGAGGGTTTTTTAAAAACACTCCCTGCAGAGGGGTAATTGAGGGGTTGTTTTTGAGAACGCTTGACTTCATAACGCTTCATTTCGTTTATTATTTGCTGCTTATTGCGCTTTTTTAAATTCAATTTAATCTCAAGTATTATCTGTTTATTATCCATAAAACAACTTTTTCGATAATCAAATTCACATTCTTCTTTGTTGTAAGTGATGATTTTATTGTATTTCCGATGAAAAACCGTTACTTCTTTAAGATAATCCGAAATAGTATAACCATAAGCGCCGGCATTCATATAAACAGCCCCGCCAACTGTTCCCGGGATTCCGGAAAGCCCTTCTAATCCTGTTAAATCATTTTCAGAACAAAAATAGCATAGTTCTCTGAGCGAATAACCTGCATCAACTGTTATCTCATTGTTTGAACGTGAGACGTTTTTCACAGATAACGTACTGATGACTGCTTCTGTTTTCATTTCATCGGCAAACAGAATATTTGAGGCTCTTCCAATAAGGTGGAACTGGATATGATGTTCGTCAAGTAAGTGAATTATATTGATTAACTCCAATTGGCTTTTGGGCTGGAAAAAATATTTGATGACGCCGCCTATCTTAAAAGTGCTAATTTCTTTCAACAAAACATTTTTTGAGTAGTTAAATTTAGAAAGGTCCAGTGCAGTAATATCCATCATCTGTTTAAATAAGTGAATCGTTTGCCCTGATAAGTATTTCTTTCATGCATGCTTCTTTCAATCTCTTGTATAATTTCTATTTTAAGCATCCCCCAGTTTCCATGGGCGTTTTCTTTTGGAGGTTCCGAACATAATCGGTGAATGACGATAGATGGATCAAGATATTCCAAAAAACGAATTTCTCTTTCGACAAATTCATCAAAAGGAAGTAAATCGTATCGGCCTTGTTTGATTCTTCTATCCAGTTCTGTTCCCTCAACAACATAGAGAGAATGGAGTTTAACCCCATCAACGCCCAATGCACTGAGAATTTGAGCACCTTCAACCACATCTTCCATCGCATCTTGCGGTAAATCCACGATCATATGGGCTAAAGTAGTAATTCCCATTTTTTTTGTCCTTAAAACAGCATCGATAAAATCTGCCAGTGTATGGCCTCGGTTCAAATCAACTAGGGTTTCTCTGTTAACGGATTGCAATCCATATTCAATCAAAATTTCTGCCTTGTCTTTATAGGTGGCAATCAAATCCAATTTTTCCTGCTCAACACAATCGGGTCTGGTGGATATGTCAAGTACTTTGATTCTTTCGTCTATAAACAAACGATCAAAGATATGTTTCAGTTTTTCCACCGATGCATAAGTATTTGTATAAGATTGAAGATAAACGGCAAAATAAATATCTTCACCGTATTTTTTTTCCGTTCTTTGAATCATGGTTTTAATTTGTTCTTCAATGGGAACCGTTGGTGATTCAGCTGCAAAACCACTACCCGTTGGGTCGCAAAAAATACAACCGTTGATCCCATTTTTTTTCGTCCGATTAGGACACCCCAAACCGGTTGAAACTGGGATTCTTTGAACCCGTTTACCATATTTCTTTTTCCAAAAAGAATTCAATTGATTATAAGGCTTCAAAGCTCTATCACACTTTCATTAATCACTTTTGGGTTTTCTAAGTAATCGATTAGTTCAATTCGTATCGTTTCAAGATCTTCAGAACTATCACTTTCAATATAAAAAAACCATTTCTCTCTAAACCATGATTCCATATAAAGATTGCCTTCCTGAGCTTTATACTCTCCCATCAAAAAGGGAATAGATGTGAAAGAAGATTTAAATAAAGCGTTATTTTCTTTTGCAAGAGCTCTCCAAAGATAATAAACCCCTTTTCCGTTTGTAGTGTGTGCAGAAACAATTTTTGCATAGGCACCGTTTTTTCCTGAATAGACAATTGAAATCATGTTTCCCTCAAGTGAATCATTCTCCAGAAAATCGGACACGCTGTTAAATTCATATTGTGTGGCTTTATAATTTGCAAGTTTAAAATCCACAAGTCTTGAAACGGTAAAATCATCCCTTTCAGGGACTTCACCACAAGATGTTAAGAATAATAACATGAATACTGTTAATAAAACGGCAAAAAGATTTTTTTTCATCTTATATGTAATTTTTTTCATCAAATCACCTTCTACTTTCCTGGCTTATTCCTTAGAAAATCATTCTTAATGCTATATAAGTTTTACTTCATCTTGTTCAAAATAAACTTTGACCAGTTCTCCATTGCTTCAATCTCATTAGTTAACTCATCAACTCGTTTCCAAGTATAGTCAAATTTATCCTTTTCGTTGATTCCATAAAATTCAATTTTTACCTTGTAAGCCATTCCCAAATGCACTTGTCCCACGTTTGTGGAATTATCGTAAATGACACCAAGAAATTCAGGAGTCTCTTTTAACTGTACTTCCACTTCTTCATCAATTTCACGTTGCATACCTTTTTTAAACGCTTCCAAGGGTGTTTCTGAATCTTCATTGTTCACATGTCCTCCCACTCCCAGGCTTATTTTGTTATGAAGTCTTTTTTCACTCTGGGTTGTTAGTCTTTTTAGGGTGAGAATTTCATTCTTTTCATTGACCATGGCAATATAAGGTATGACTTGTTTATAATGCGGATCCTGTTCAACTCTATCACGCGCTTTGAACAATCCTTTTTTTTCTATTATTCCAAACAGAACCTTCTCGTCTGCATCTTTAAGACCGGGGTCACCCTGGATAAATTCTTTGAGGTTCTCAGTTTCTATGACTAAAATATCTTCCTTCATCAAATCACCAAATCAATCGCTGTTTTTTTTATAAAATTGCATTTCTAAGACGACTCCTTTGTCCACTTCTGAAACAATAACCATTTTGTCCGAATACCTTTGGATGTTAGGTAATCCCATCCCGGCACCAAATCCCATTTCTCTTATTTGATCCGTTGCTGTTGAAAATCCTTCTGTCATGGCAATTTCTACATCTGAAATCCCCTTTCCGTGATCTTCAATACGTATTCTGACATAGTCTTCATGAACAAAACAGTAAATCGTACCGACATTTCCACTATGAATCACAACGTTAGTCTCCGCTTCATAGGTCGCAATGGCTATCTTTCTGACAATATCTTCAGGAATATCCTTTTTATTTAATAAAAAATCTTTTAATCTGGCTGCACCAATACCGGAAAGACTGATTTCAGTATAATCAATGGGAAAAACAAAATCAGCCCCTGATTTGTTGATCTCCTCACCGGTAATCAAAGACCTGTTTAATGCCTCTCCGTCTAAAACGTCGGACATTCTCTTATCTCTGACGTACAACACCCTGAATTCTTCCAAAATACTGCGTAAAATATCTTCTTTTGTAATAATACCAAGAAGGTTATTCGCTTTATCTACGACCGGAAACCGTCCAAATCCATGTCTTGTAAATTGTTCAAATATTTTTGGAAGGTTTGCGTCCGGTGAAATAACCTTCAATCTTTTACTCATATGCTTTTCTAACGGTTGTTGTATTTCCCTATTTTCAAGCGCTTTAATAATATCCTCTATACTGACCAAACCCACGAGTTTGCCGTCATCAACAACGGGTAATCCCGATATTTTCTTTAGTCTCATGAGCTCTTTTGCTTGTTCCATCGTTCTATCCGAAGAGATTGTGATTACATTGGAAATCATAATATCCCTTGCCAACAAGTCTTTGAACAACAACTGCATCTGATCAATTAATTTATCGACTGTCGCCTTCATTTAACTCCTCCTCCGCCTGTTTTTATAAACTCTTGATATCCTTCATTTTTCTTTCATACAGCCTGCCACAAGCTGTATACATGGCAAGAGGAGAATGAAGCAAGGGAATACCAAATAATCTGGCAGCTTCAATTGTTGATTCAGGTATTTGTTTCTTTCGTACTATAACCAAAGCCCCAATACCAACAATACTGGCTGTCCTGACAACTTGAGCGGTATTCAAACCGGTTATTAAAAGCATCCCGGGTTTTGCAAATGCCAACACATCACTCATCATATCAGCGGCACCTGCTCTTTCTATTTCCAAATCATCCTTCTTTTCTTCTCCCACTACTATTAATGCTTCCAGTACATCCGCTATTTCTCCCAGTTTCAAATCCAATCACTCTCCTGTTTTATCGATTAAAAGATCACCTTTGTAATAGTGCTTGATAAAAGATTCATACGTCCAGGGACATTGTTCATTAAAAATGTCAGCAATTACTTTAGCATATTCTTGTATTTCATATTGCGCGTGTGAATCTGCACGAAGGTTAAGAAAATTCATGAGACTTCTTACATTAATGGTCCAATACCACTGCGTATAAATATTCAAAGGCAAAACCATTCTGGCCATTTCTCTCGCTACTCCTTGATTCAAGAGGCTTTCATAAGTATCATAGCAATTTTCCGTCTGTCTTTTGATCATTTCTATTGAACTTGATTCTTTCTCATCATCAAAACCAAAAAGACTTCCTTGTCTGTTAACCTTATCCTGTTTCCTCATCTTTTGAGGGTAATAAAACTCATGCTTGATGATGGAGTACCGACCTGATATTTCATTAAAGCTGGAAATCCTGTGCCTAAACCATTGCCTTGCTACAAACATGGGTGCTTTAACTCTGAAAGTAAAAACAATATGCTCAAAAGGACTTTCATGACCGTTTTCCATTAAATACTTAATGAGTTTTTTATCCCTTGCTTTACTTGATAAACCTTTTTGAAAAGAAACCCTGGCAGCTTCTACTGCTCTAAGATCATTTCCCATCATATCAACAAATTCTACAAAACCTTTATCCAAAACTTCAAACATCTTTTTCTTTTGCATCATTCAACTCCTGTTTAATTGTTCCTTTCAAAAATTCCTTCATGATATGTAAACCTCTTTTAGATTTTTCAGCTCTTCTCTTCTTTTTTGGCACTCTTATTCTAAGATCAGGAAGTAAACCAAAGTTAGCATACATGGGTTTTAAGTCATCAGAATGGCTGCAATAATTAAAAAGGCTTCCAATCATCGTTTCCAAAGGAAAAGTGATTTTCTCCAAACCCATTAACTCTTGATAGATATTCATTCCCACAAAATAGCCTGACGCAATTGATTCCACATAACCTTCAACACCTGTTATTTGACCGGCAAAATAAAGTCTGGAACACTTTTTTGACGAAAAATCATCGTGTAAAAGAATTGGACTGTTAATATATGCGTTTTTATGCATCACACCATAACGTAGTACATCTACATGTTCCAAACCGGGAATCATACGTATAATTCTTTTCTGCTCGGACCATTTCAACCTCGTTTGAAAGCCCACCAAATTATACATTGTTCCACTGTTGTTTTCTTTCCTCAATTGAACAACGGCATAGGGTTCTTTACCGGTTCGGGGATCAATTAAACCAACTGGTTTTAACGGTCCAAATCGCATGGCATCAACACCGCTTTTTGCTATCTCTTCGATGGGTTGGCACCGATCAAAAAGATGCTTTTTCTCAAAATCTTCTACGGGTAAACAATCTGCCTTGATTAAAGCTTCTTGAAATTGTTCATAAGTATTTTTGTCCATTGGGCAATTTAAATAATCACCGGCTTTTGGTTGATGGAACTCATCAAATTGATCATAACGGTCCGCTGAAAAGACAATCTCTTTATCAATTTCTTCTGAATCGATGATCGGTGAAACCGCATCGAAAAAAAACAACTCTTCACTTTTAAGAAAAGATGCCAATGAGGCCATTAACGATTCTGATGTAAGTGGACCGGTAGCCACAACCAAGTATTCGTCTTTTAGATTAAATTTACGTATATCGGTAATTTCTTCCCGGACGATTTCAATTCTTTCTTCAACAGCCTGGGTAACTTTTTGTGAAAAGAGATTCCTGTCAACAGCCAAGGCCTTTCCTGCTTTTACGCGACACTGGTTTGCTATATTGAGTAACCGAGAATTAAGAAGCGTTAATTCATTCTTTAGCATTCCGGATGCGTTTTCTATCATCTCGGATTTTAAAGAATTGGAACAGACCAGTTCTGATAGGAATGCCGTTTGATGAACAGGTGTCATCTTTACCGGACGCATTTCAAATAATCGAACCTTCACACCTCTTTCTGAAAGGTATAAAGCACATTCACTTCCTGCAAGTCCTCCCCCTACTATGTTAACCATCATCGTTATTTTGCCCCGTCCAAAAAACGCTTTTTCATATATAAAATATTACCGTTTTTGATGGGTTTGTATTCTATTTCAGACATAATATTTTTCATCAAATAAACACCCAATCCGTGATCCTTTACATCATCAAGATCACGAGATTCTATTTTACTCACATCAACCGGCTGCCCCTTATCTTGAATTTCAAAGATACATTCTCTTTTCTCATTATCCCATATGATTTTTAAAATAATAATCTCGTCAGCTGTGTAATTGTACGTATGCTCAATTACATTTGCCAAGGCTTCGTTAATGGCCAATTCAGTATCAAAGATTTCAGCATCAGAAACCTTTTTCAGTTTTAAAAAGGTTTTTAAAGAAGACCTTATAACCCTGATGTTATCAATTTTCGCACTAAAAGTAAAAACAAACAATTCAGCCATCAATTACCTCCTTGTCATTAACTGCAGCTTGTTCTAATGTAATAGAAGATATATTCTTGAATGTATCCACAAAACTCCCCAAAGATATTTTGGCCAACAATCATCAAACTCTCTGCATTTCCCGTTACGTTAAAATGTTGTTTTAAAAATCTGGATATCCAGACATCAACCGGAAAAGCCCTAAAATCGGAAAACCCAAATAACGCCACACAATTTGCTACCTTGTAACCAATTCCACTGAAACCAGTCAAATAATTTAATTTTTGCTCTAATGGCGTGTTTTTTAACGTATAAAATTCTTTAATGTCTATCACATCAACGAGTTCTTTTAGCCATTTTGAACGATAACCAAACAACATGGATTGAAAATCAGTTACGTCTAAACGTCTAAGTTGATCGATTGAGGGAAAAAGAAAAAAAGGGTATTCACCAACAAAAACCTGGTTTTCAGTAAAAAAACTTGCCAAGGTTTCACAACGTTTTTTTATTGTTGGAATGTTAGATTGCGTCGATAATAAATACTCCACCAGCATTTCCCAAGGATCCTGTCTTAAAAGTCGTATCCCAATATTAGTATCCACTATTTCGTTGAATAACAATACGAATTCAGGATACGTTTTTTCTACCTGTTTTAAAGCGTTTCCTTTAATACTTTGAAGTGAATCATTTAACCCAAGATAATGAATGACCCCATTTTCAAGATTTTCCCCATTTATTTCCTCACAATTGGATTGAACGGTTAACATACATTTCGTTTTATTGTGGTATAAAATAAGTGGTGTTCTATTGACGACTCCGTACCATTTACCCTTTTTTTTATACCATCTGAAAGTCTGGCCGCAATTTAAGGTTTTATCCAAATCCAATGAAACATTGATGGGAATTTCGACTTCAACCACTTGTCTTCTGATTGTTAATCACCATCTTTATCATATATCGAGTATTCACAACCACAGTAATTTTGCCTGTACAAACCAATTAATTTGCTTTTTTTCACACTGTATAAAAAACCATCACTTTTCCTGAACACCTCATGATAATAACGAACCCCAATATTCCATTCTATAACATTTCCAACTTTTTTTATCCAATTTACATCCTTATGCGGACTGGTCATCAAAGAGGTTGTAAAAAAGTTAATTCCGTTCTTTTTTGCTGTTTTCGCGGTTTCCAAAAGATTTAAAAAAATGCATTTTCTGCATCTTGCTCCTCCTTCTGGTAAATCCTCCAACCCTTTCATTTCTTTTTTCCAGAGCACAGGATCATAATTCCCATAAATTATATCTATAAGATAATAATCCTGCAGAACCGATACAGCCTCTTTTCTTTTCTCATATTCAGAAAAAGGTTGAATATTTGAATTAGAAAAAAAACCAATAACTTGAAATTTTTCATCAAGTCTTTCGATTGCTGTCGTGGCATCGGGGGCACAACAGATATGAAGTAAGATCTTATCATTCAAAATAATTTCTCCGAATCTAACAAGATGGTTACAGGTCCGTCATTAACCAATGAAAACATCATGTGTTCCTGAAATTTTCCATACTCTACTTCAATACCTTCACTTTTAATCATTTCACCACAAACCAGGTATAACTCCTTCGCTTGCTCCAATCCTGCTGCTGCAGTAAAAGAAGGCCTTCTTCCCTTTCTGGCATCTGCGTATAGTGTAAACTGGGAGATTAACAGGACTTTTCCTTTAATATCCTTGACTGACAAATTGAGCTTTTGATTACCATCCTCAAATATTCTTAAACCCGAAATTTTTGAAGCAATCCATTGTGCATCGCTCTCATTATCCTGATGTGTAACCCCCAATAAAATAGCCAGCCCTTCATTAATCCGCCCTGTTATTTCTCCATTAACTTCCACTTTGGCTTTCTTGACCTTTTGTACAACTGCCCGCATTATTTCCTCCTGGCTCTGTATACTCTGGAAATCCCCTTTAAACCTTTCCAGTATTCTATAATATCGTTTAATTGTCCGGCTGATCTTACATAAACGGAAATCGTATAGACCACATAGTCCCAATCGTTGAATTTTGTATTTACCTCTTTCATTTTCAAATTCTTTTCTTTTGTCCTTTGGATAATATCTTTTAAAACTTTACCGGATGTATCTGAGGATTCCAGGACGATTTGAGCCAAATAAAACTCGTTTTCAGTATCTCCCCATTTAACATCAACCAACTCTCCCTCTTTCACATCCTGTGCATTGGGACAACTTGCCGCGTGAATAGTGATACCCTTTTTACTCATGATACCTACTACCTTATCTCCCGGTAATGGATTACAACAATGAGCTATCTTTACATCTATTCCCGACTCTCCGTTAACAAATACCGTGTTTTTTGATTTTACTTTTTCCCCATCTACTACGATGGGTTCTTCTTCTTCCTCTTCAGTAAAAAGAGTAATGATTTGTTCTGGTGAATAATTGGCATCGCCAATTTTCATTAATATATCATTCTCGGTAAAATTTTGATTTAAATTAAGAAATTCCGTTATTTTTTCAGAAGCCAAGATATCATCAATGGAAAGGTTCAACCTTTTTGAAGCTTTCCTAAGAATATCCTTCCCCTGGTCAACGAGTCTGTCACTATCTCTTTTTTTAAAAAACCTTCTGATCTTTGCACGGGTACTGGAAGATCTCGCCCATTTTAGCCAATCTAAACTAGGACCACTTCTATTTTTATTAACGATGATTTCAACGATATCCCCATTCTTCAATTCATAACTGTTTTGTACGATTTTCCCGTTTACCTTGGCACCGGCAAAATGATGTCCTACTTCAGTATGTACAGAATAGGCAAAATCTATGGTCGTTGCACCTGCCGGTAAATGCTTTACCTCTCCTTTTGGAGTAAAAATGTATACTTCTTCAACTTGAAGTTCGTTTTGAAAATCTTTGAATCCGGTATATCCTTGTTTATAGTCCTGATGCCATTCCTCGAGTTTTTTTAACCAGTTCTGCTGGTATTTTGACATCTTCCCTTCTTTATAAAGCCAATGAGCGGCTAATCCGTATTCAGCCTCATTATGCATTTCTTTACTTCTAATTTGAATTTCGAGAGGCTCTCCTCGATGGGTGATAACAGTTGTATGCAACGATCGATAACCATTTGATTTAGGTGTTGCAATGTAATCTTTAACCCTCCCGGGGATAGGTTTCCAAAGATTATGTACCAACCCCATGACATAATAACACTCTCGTTCAGTTTCGGTTAAAACTCTTAAGGCAATGAGATCGTATATCTCATCAAAGGTCTTACCCTTTTTTGTCATCTTCTGCCAAATGCTGTAGAAATGCTTCTCTCGGCCTGAAATATCACAATTAATCCCTTGCCGTGCAAGGGATAATTGCAGCAGGCTTTTGTACTCTTCCGTAATCAATTCCCGATTAGCCCTTTTTTCATCAACCATATCTGCAATTTTTTCGTATTCATTTGGATAAAGATGTTTAAAGGCCAAATCTTCAAGTTGCCACTTCAGAGAATGAATTCCCAAGCGATGGGCAATAGGAGAAAAAATTTGGAAAGTTTCCCTTGACTTTTCTTCCTGTTTTAATCGAGGCATTGAATCAATCGTTCGCATATTATGAAGTCGATCGGCCAATTTCACCAAAATGACTCGGATATCTTGTGCCATAGCAAAAAACATTTTGAGTATGGTTTCCGCTTTTTTATCAATATTTGTTTTGGAAATATCAATCTTGTCTATCTTTGTCACACCATCAACGATATGAGCGACTTCCTCACCAAACTTCATTCTTATATCGGCAAGAGTGGCATTCGTATCTTCTGCTACATCGTGTAAAAGTCCTGCTTTGATGCTGACAATATCCAAATTTAACTCAGCTAGAATCAGAGCGACATTTAAAGGGTGGTTGATATAAGGCTCTCCTGATTTTCTGATTTGGGAGGAATGACAAATCTTAGCGTATTCATACGCTTCGACAACACTGATTAATTCTTCTTCTGTGTAGTTTTTAAATAAGTATCCCAAGGTTTTACGTAATTCCTCCGGGAGCCTTTCCATCTTCAATTTAGTCATAAAATCTTTCCCCTGCACCCTTTTGCTTTATTTTAACATATAAAGAGTTGCTTTTACCTGAAAATAACAATGATGATCCCGTTAAGAACAGAACTTTCAACCACAAATACTCAGAAAGTATTCTTTGACTTTGCTATATTCATTTGGTAATAACTCGGATTTCTCTTTTAATCGTAATCTTTCCTTTAATCTGACGGGTATTTCGATATTTTTTCCAATGATTTTCTCCATATCTTCTTTGAATTTTGCAGGATGGGCCGTTTCTAACGCTATTCCTTTTATATTTAAAGAGCAAGAAAATCTTTTAAGTATTTCTTCCAAAGCGAATAACCCAACCGCTCCATGTGGGTCGAGGAGGTAACCTTGATTTTGGAACATATCTTTTATCTTGAACTTTGTTTGCTCATCTGTAAATGCCAACCCAATGATATCTTCTTTTATTGCTTGATAATCATGCTGATAAAGTTCCAAGATTCGTTCAAAGTTACTTGGATCCCCCACATCCATCGCATTGGATAATGTTCTTTTTGAAGGTTTCGGAAGATACTCCCCGGTGTTTAGATAATGTGGTACAACATCGTTGACATTTGTCGCAGCTATGAATTTAAAAATGCATAGTCCCATTTTTTTTGCGATAATCCCCGCACACAAATTTCCGAAATTTCCGCTGGGTACAGATATATAGAGCTTATCATATTCTTTAAATTGCGAAACGGCTTTGAAATAATAGACTATCTGTGGCAGCAAACGGGCAATATTGATCGAGTTTGCTGTTGTTATACGGTGCATTTCATGAATCTGTTGGTCACTTAAAAGCCTTTTCACAATTCTTTGACAATCATCAAAATTCCCTTCTATTTCTAATGGATAGATATTATTCCCATAGGTAGTAATCTGTTTCTTTTGGATATCACTTATTTTTTTTGAAGGATATAAGATAAAAACACGAATCCCATCTACATTGTAAAAACCACTTGCAACTGCACTCCCTGTATCTCCTGAAGTGGCCACTACTATGTTAATCATTTGCTTATCATTTTTAATCAATTTTGATAAAAGCCTTGACATAAATCTTGCCCCCACATCTTTAAAAGCAAGTGTAGGACCATGAAATAATTCCAAGACAGAAATATTATCAGTTATCTTTTTCAGCGGGATATTAAAATTGAGGGCTTCATCTACAACTACTTCAAAATCAGATTGATTTAAATCATCAACTATGAAATCATGAAGAACAACCTTAGCAATATCGTTGATGGGCATATTCTGAAATTCTGATAAAACATATGATGATATTTGAGGAATGTCTACAGGCATATACAACCCCCCATCCGATGGCATCCCTGTTGTAACCACTGTTTTCAAATCAATTTTTAAGCTTCTATCTTTTGTACTGAAATATTTCATGTTTTATTCCCCCATACTTTGGACATAACTTCCCTTGTTATTTAGACGTGAAAGATAAGTTTGGCAACTGATCCCTGTTGCTTCCAATAACTTTTCAATTTTTTCTTTCTCATTTAGCAGCTTATCATAGCTATCTGAAAATGAAAAAACTGTTGGTCCGGATCCTGAAATTGAGAGATTGAACGTGTTGCTTTTATAAGCGATATCCTTCATCTCGTAGAAATGAGGGATAAATGCAGCCCTTTCCTCTTCTATAAGGTAATCATTTAAAGAATCTCTGATTAGCTTTTTATCTTTTAAACAAAATCCTGTTATCAAAGCTCCTATATTCGACCATTGTTTTACCGCAAGAGAAAGAGGCACGCTTTTAGGAAGAACTGCTCTTGCGTCTTGCGTATTCACTTCAACTTCAGGGTGAATTAACAAACAATAAAGTTCTTCCGGAATTGGTATCGGAATAACTTTCATCGGATTGGAATGTCTGATGAGTATAACTCCTCCATAGAGAGAAGGAGCAATATTATCACCATGAGCTGATCCACAGGCTAATTGCTCACACCTTAATCCGATGTTAAAAAGTTCTTCTTTAGTTGCCAGATTATCATAGATGGCATTGACTGCCAACAAGGCTGCAACTGAACTGGCAGCACTGGAACCCAACCCACTGCCCAAAGGTAACCGTTTATCCAGCTCAACAAATAATCCATCCCCTTGAATCTGGAACAATTTTAAATATTCTTTTACAGCAAAACCCGCTGTGTTTTTATCAGGGTCATTCGGTACTTTTTTATTGTTAAGGACTTTTAATTTGACTCCTTGAAAGTCAGAACACCGCTTAATTGTCACAACATCATATAAACAATCTACCGAAAAGCCCAAAACGTCAAAACCACAACCAACATTGGCGACTGTAGCCTTACCCATTGCCTGTGCCCATCTCATTAATAATCCCACCGTTTGTTCATGGCATTTGCGATTCTAAACACATCCGACATTACCCCTCCTGCCGTCACCTCAGCTCCGGCTCCGGCTCCCTTTATAACCAACGGATTTGTGTATCGGTTTGTATAAATGGCAATAATATTGTCCGTTCCATTTAAAGTAAAAAAAGGATGTTCATTGCTGACCCATTCAAGTTTGATTGAAGCTCTTCCATTTTCATATTTTCCAATCCAGCGAATGACACACCCTTTTTCCTTGGCTTTTTGCACTAATTGTGAATATCTTTCATCCTCTCCCACAAGCCGTTGATAAAATTCTTGTAAAGAAACATCTTCAGAGGTGTAAGGCGATAACAGGGGTTCAATACGGATATCCTCAAATTCCATGTCAATTCCGAATTCCCTAACTAACAGGAGAATCTTTCTGGCAAAATCAATACCAGAGAGATCAACTCGAGGATCCGGTTCTGTATAACCTAAATCTCTTGCTTTTTTTACTATATCACTGAATTTTCCAGATTCGGTAAGTTGATTAAATAAATAACTTATGGTTCCGGATAAAATGGCTTCAAATTTTTGGATCTTATCTCCGGTATCCTTTAAATTGCGAATAGTGTCAATTATTGGCAATCCTGCACCTGCATTGGTTTCATATAGAAAATGAACCTTGTATTGATTGGCCGTTTTTTTCAACTCCTCATACATACTCATAGGCTTTGTATTGGCTATCTTATTTGCCGCAACAAGGGATATCCTGTTTTGCATTAAACTAATGTATGAATCGGCAATCTTCTCGCTGGCGGTACAATCGATAAACACCGTGTTAATAATATTACTTTCATTCAACATGCTTAATAATTTTCGGGTATCTGAGGTTAGATCAGAATGGATCAATTGCTCCTTCCAATCATTCAAACTAATCCCTTGAGGGTCAACAAGCATTTTCTTCGAATCAAGTATAGAGATCACCCGAAGTTCAACGCCCTTCTCTTCTAAAAATGTTTTTTTGGTCTTCTTGAGTTGTTTGATCAATTCAGTGCCAATTAGTCCTTTACCAGCGACAATCAAGTTGAGAACTCTTCTTTTTGTAAAAAAAGCATTATGAAGGCTGTTCAAAGCCCTTTCCTCATCTTCGTTGCTAATAACGATGGAGATGTTAAGTTCTGAAGCTCCCTGTGCGATTGCCACAACGTTGACCCCCTTTTCTCCAAAAGCGTTAAATATTCTCCCGGCAACCCCGGGGGTATTTCTCATTTTGTCCCCCACCACTGCTACAATAGAGAGATTTGTATCCACTTCAATCTCATCAATCCTCTTTGTCATCATTTCCAATTGGAATTCTTTTCGAAGGCTATTACATGCCGTTAAAGTTACATCCGGTTGTACAGCCACACAAACCGACTGTTCCGATGATGCCTGACTGATCAAAATGGCGTTGATATCATTTTCAGCAAGTGTTCTGAATATTCTGGCCGAAATCCCTCTGACCCCAATCATTCCAGTCCCTTTAATATTGATTAGCGAGACCGAGTCGATGGAGGTAATACCTTTGGCAAAATCTTTTAAAGGGACAGTTGCTTTTGAAACTCGTGTACCTTTGAAAGTTTGATCAAAGGTGTTTTTAATGACAATTGGTACACCCTTTTCTTTTGCCGGCCGGATAGAATGAGGTAACAACACCTTTGCGCCAAAATACGATAATTCAAGCGCTTCGTCATAACTTAATACATCCAAACTAAAGGCGTCTTTGACCTTATTGGGATCAGCAGACATGAAGCCGTAAACATCTGTCCAAATTTGAACTTCTTCTGCTCTTAAAACCGATCCGATAAATGTTGCAGTTAGATCTGAACCACCTCTTCCCAATGTAGTAATTACGCCATTTTCAGTTCTTCCGGTAAAACCGGGAACGATTTTTACTGATTTATCTTCAGAAGTTAAGACCTCCATAATTTTCTTTGATGATCTTTCAGGGTTAATTCTAGCGTTCCCAAAAACCCCATCTGTATAGATTAGATGATAGGAATCACAAAATTCAGCTTGTTTATGATTTGCTTTTAAATAACTTGTTAATAATCGAGATGACACTTTCTCTCCAAAGCTCATGACTAAATCTCTCGTCCTACGGGAAAATTCTCTTATTAAAAAAACTCCTTCCAACATCTTTTCAAGCTCTTTATGTATTTCATCGATTTGTATGATGAGTTCATAGTCATGATCAAGTGAAAGCCTCTCAATTGTCCGTTGATGTCTTTGTACAATATTATTATAAAGCTTTTTATAGGATTGATCACCGTTAGCTGCTCTTTCTCCGGAATTAATCAAATCATTGGTTATTCCAGAAAAAGCTGAACAAATGATTACATCTCCTTTTTCTTCCATAATGATTTGAGCAACCCGTTGGATTCCATCGGCATCTGAAAGAGAAGTCCCACCAAATTTCATTACTTTCATCGTCATCACCTACCACAGTAGAATCATTAATTTTATAAATATACCATATTCTTTTGTGGTGCTAAAATTT
>JASUTC010000026.1 GCA_030445775.1 Thermotogaceae bacterium
GCCATACCTGCTGCACCACCACCAATAACCAGTGCATCCAGTTTTATCTCTCTCATGTTCTCACCCTCCCGGATAACAACTTCGTGTTGCCGGTCCTGTATTTTATTTCATTTAGCGGTTTATCCAATTCCCTGGCCAATATTTCGACAATTCTCGCCAGACAAAAACCTCCCTGGCATCTGCCAAAACTGGCTCTTGTTCTAAACTTCACACCGTCTATGGTTCTTGCCCCCCTGTGTATTGCTTCAACGATCTGTGCTTCGGTGATTTTATTACAAACACAAACCACTTTGCCGTATCGTTCATCTTCTTGAACCATCTCTTCCCATACCTGAGGATCATCTTCGGGCAGTACAGGGTAAGGATCCAATATGGGATTAAAATCTGTTCTTCTCTCTATTAGCACACCCATCTCATCTATGATCACTGACTCAACCAGATATTCTGCTATAGCAGGTGCTGCCGTCAATCCGGGAGATCGCATGGCTGCAGCATTAATAAAACCGTTGATATTCGTTTTTCCAATGACAAAATCTTTTTGGGGGTCTTCCGGTCTTAATCCGGCGAATGTTTTCACCGTCTGGGAAAAGTCTAAACCATTAACCATTGAGGAGGTTTTACGTCTGACTTCATTTAATCCTTCTGAGCTTGTTGAAGTGTCTTCTTTCTGATCTATATCCATATCTCTTGCCGTTGGACCAAGTAATATACCTCCATCTACGGTAGGAAGCACTAGCACACCTTTTGATTGTTTTGTGGGCACGGGAAAAAGGACATTTGTCACGATAGGTCCAAGTTTTTTATCCAATAGGATGTATTCACCTTTTCTGGGATGCAAAACAGGGCAATGAGCACCAGCCATCTGAGCGATCTTATCCGCATATAAACCAGCCGCGTTGATCACAATGTCACAAGGATATTCTTCTTTATCCGTTTTGACAACCTTCACAGTTTTCCCGGTTTCATTTTCTCCGGTTATAATATCAACAACTTGTTCACCTGGTCTAAACGCCATCCCATTTAAAACAGCATTTTCAACCGCTGTAATGGCAACCATCCACGGCTCTGTTATTCCGGCTGAAGGACACCAAAAACCGGCTTTGACAGATTCGTTGATGTTTGGGTTTCTTTTAATGATTTCATCTCTATTGTGTATCTCACAACCTTCAACCCCGTTCCCTTCTGCCTTTTCCATTAATTCATCCAAATGAGGTAATTCTTCATCTTCAAAGGCTAAAACATAGGAACCAATTCGTTTCAGATCAAACCCCAATTCTGTGGCTAATTTCGTGTACATTTTGTTTCCCTTAGCAGCAAAACGTCCCCGTACCGAATCAACCGGATCATCATAACCACCGTGAACGATGGCTGAATTCGCCTTGGTAACACCCCATCCCACATCTTCTTCCTTTTCAATGAGCGTCACACTACAGTTGTACTTCGTCAGCTCTCGCGCAATCAGCGATCCAACCACTCCCGCTCCTATTACCACCACTTTTGGTATGCCATTCATAATTAACCTCCCGTTATAAAAACAAAAAGACGCCGCGATGATACTAATCAACGAGGCGTCTTTTATTCTCTTATGCCTTAATGGTATTCAATTTTTTTAATACTTCGTTTTATTATACCATAAAACAGTTACTTATCCTAAATTATCGGGTATATGGAAGTAAAGCCATCTGTCTTGCTCTTTTGATAGCAATTTTAATTGTTCTTTGATGCTTTGCACAACTGCCGTTTATCCTCCTGGGAATTATTCTCCCTTTATCGGAGATATATTCTTTTAAGAAGTTTAAATCCTTATAATCGACAAAATTTGTGTCTTTTGCACAAAGAGCGCACTTCCTTCTTTTTCTCCTTCTGAATTTCTGATTTCTTGAATTTCTCCCTCTATCTCTACTATTGTTTTGAGCCATTTACTTTCCTCCTCATTCCTTTTATCAAAACGGCACTTCGTCGTCTTCTGATTCGCCGGGTCCGTCAAAAACCTCTTCGTTATTCGTAATCACATCATCGTTGTCAAATGGTCTGTTTGGGGCATCGTAAGAACCGCCACCCTTCCTGTCGTATTCCTGGGCACTCTTCTTTGTTTCCATAAAGTTAAGCTTTTCAGCGATGATATCGGTAAAATACTTTGTGATGCCATCGGCTCCCTGGAATCGTGAAGTCTGGATTCTTCCCTCAGCCATTATTAATCGACCCTTTGAAAGGTAATTGTTAACGAATTCAGCTAATTTTCCAAAAGCAACAATCCTAAGAAAATCTGCATCCTGACTGTTCTGTGAATCTCGTTTGAACTGTCTGTCAACTGCCAAGGTGAACTTTGCAATCATCATCCCATTTGAAGCGTATGATACCTGAGGATCTGCAGTTAGTCTTCCCACCAGAATTACCTTGTTATAACTGATTGACATGATTTATTCGCCTTTTTCCTCTACATCAAATTCAGGTTCAGAATCTTCTTGAACGACCTCTTCTACAACTTCTTCAGCAGGTTCTTCAATCTCAACGGTTCCGTTCAGACGATTTTGAATGACCTTTTTCCTCTCTTCCTTTTCAATATCCTCTCTTCTAACAATTTGTTTTCGAACAAATTCAGGGGATACCTGGAATAGGTTTTCAAGAGGTTCCAATTCCGAACCGTCCGCTCTGAAAAGAATGACGGTGTAATCGCCTTCTTCCAACTTACTTTTGGGGAGGGTATACGCCAGCTTCCTGATACCCCATCGGTCCACTTTCTCAACCTTTCCGTTAACGCGTTCTTCAATCACCTTTTTGACCTTTTCGACTCCTTCTTCCCTTTGCTCTTCAGGAAGTCTTGGGTCGGTGATAAACATTAATTCATAAATTCTCACTTTTTACCTCCTACGGTCTTTTGGTCTTCACCTTATTCGTGAAAACAGGAATTGCGCAGTGATTATATCATAGTTGTAAAATCACCAAGTAACAATTTTGTTAATTGCTTTTTGATCAATAAAAATTCGTTTTCTTTACCCAAAGTGTCATCTCTTTCAGATTGTTTGCCATAGCTTCAAGTGTATCGGGATTAATGTTGTTGTTAAACACAATAAAATGTGCGGACCCGGACCCTGTCATTCCTTTCAAGATCGTATCTTCACATTTAATGTCCATAAACTTCTCCACGAAAGCATTATAATTTGGTAACTCAAGATCTTCCGCAGCCTTTTCGAAATCGTTGAAGGTCAACGTGGTCTCACCTTCTTTAAGGGCATCATAAGTCCTGTAAAGTTCTTCTTCAGGTACCCAGGATTCTACATCCTCATCTTCCCAATCATCCAAAACCGGATCGTTGATTACCTCGTCTTCATGATCATCATCGAAATCGGTAACATGTTCCACATCCTCCACATTATCCCAGTCCTCAAATCTCAAAGAATCGATAATGGAATACATTTTTTGAGTTGAAAAGGTCACACTTGGCTGACAAACAATCACAGGATATGGTGGCAGCGGATCAAGGGGTTTGATTTTATCGCCTCTCCCCCTCCCCAAAGCGGTGTTACCATAAAGGAAAAAGGGAACATCTGAACCAATTTGCTCTGCGATTTCCAACATGTCTTCAAATGGAATATCGTATTTGGTTGAAAAATATTTGATTAACTCAGCGGCATCTGAACTGGCGCCTCCTAAACCGGATTCGGGGGGCAACCTTTTCTTTAAAGTGATATCATATCCTTTTATTTTTTTACCTGTATACTTTTCTATAGCCCTCAAAACACGAAACATGGAGTTTTTCTCATTCCATTTCAACTCGGGCTTGAATGGGATCTGTTTTTCATAAAAAACCTTAAAAATATGATCCTGACCACCATTTTCAACTAAGTAGATATCATCGTGTATCTCTATTCTTTGAAAAAGCGTGATGATATCATGAAAACCATTGGGTCTTTTGTCAAGGACATCCAAATACAAATTAAGCTTTCCATAAGCGCGCAAATGTTCCTGAGTACTCAAAAAATCTTCACACTCCCTCAATCAAGCCAACTCAAATGTTGTTGGACTTCTGTTTTACGAGATGAATTCGGAAATTTTTCAAGGAAATCGGTGAAAATCTGCTTGGCTTTGTCGTTTTCTGCCATCTTTTCATAACATAGTCCGATGTAAAAATAAGCCACATCAACCTTTTGGAAATCAGGATATTTCGTCAACAAATTAAAAAAGATATTCTTTGCCTGATTATAATTCTGCGCGTTATAATAGAATAGCGCGTAATCCTGCATAGCCCACGGGGTTTTTGGAGATTTGGGAAAATTGGATATCAAGGTATCAAAATTGGTGATCATCTGAGGTTCATTTCCCTGACTCATGAAGTATTTCCCCCTGATGTACAACACAGCTGCTTTGGAAATAGCCGACAACCTGTCGTAATTAATATCACGAACAAAATTATAGGCAGTCAACAAGTCTCCCTTCTTCATATAGACTTCTGCTTTCAGGAACATCAATTCATCTTTCAATGTCAAATCTGTAGTAATCTGGATTTGGGTGTCAAGTTCTTGTATAAGTGCATCCAGATTTGCGTTGGGATTGTTGATCATCAAATCATATTTTCTCATAACGGAGGTTGAAACATATCTGCCGGTTTTATCATTTGCGATAATCCAGTCGTATTGTTTCACAGCGCTGTTAATATCGTCCATCAGTGTATAGCAGTCCGCAAGATAAAAGGCTCCGTTCAAAGCGGCGTCCAAATCTTCTACCGTATATTGTTTCAATTGATTGAAATGCCCAACAGCAGCGGGATAGTTCTCCAGCTCCATTTCCACAATACCCAAATTTAAGATGGTTTGCAGTCTTTCCTTCTCGTCAGCATTTTTCAAGGCGTTCTCATAAGAACGTTTTGCCTCTTGATAATTTCCCAATTGGAAATACAAGTCCCCTTCAAACAAATAACCCTTATAAATGTATTCTCTGTTCCCGGAACTGATGACCCGGCTGATATAATCAAAAGCTGCCGGCGAATTGTTACGTTGTTTATTTAAGACAGCCATCAAATAATTGACTTCATTAAAGTACATCCCGGTTGTAAGTACTTGATTGAGTAACACTTCCGCTTGTGAATACCGATTGGTGTTCATATACACTTTGGCGGTTTCCAAGTCCAGTTCAGTCTTTTTTTCCGGAAATTTTGATTTGATGTTGTTAAGAAAGGTTAGTGTTTTCGTTGAATCATTGCTTTCTCGCAAAGCTTCCAGGCATGTTTTTGCAATTTCAAAGGCTTCCTGTTTGTAATTCACATAGCCCGTATCAACCGCCTTTTCCCATTGGACAACGGCTTCAGATATATTTCCGGTTTCATAAGCCAACCAGCCTAAAACATTCAAGGCCTCCATTCTTTCCATTTCTCCTGTGGATGACAGTAATTCGTTTTCAATATACCTTTTTGCGTTGTTGTAATCTCCAGTTCTGTATAACAATTGAACATGTTGTGAAAAGATTTCATTTTTATACCTGGAACTTCCAAAATCTCTGACTAATTTTCGGGATTCCTCCAAGGCCTCTTTATAATACTTCAGATTGATCATGGCGTTGATGGTTCTGTATATACTCGCCGCTACCAAATCCCTGTTCTGCCCAAGTGAAGCTGCCTTTTCAAAAGCCAAAATAGCGGCGGGATAATTTTTCTGTTCGTAAAGGATTAACCCTTTGTAATAGGAAGCAGTACCGGTAAGATCTCCCCGTGTTATTTGATCAAATGCCGTAACCGCACCAGAATGGTCGCCTCTTTGCTTTAGTATCATACCCTTGAGTAACAACGCATCTTGTTTGTATTCATCAAATGATGAAAGCTTATCTAAATTGAAAATAGCTTGATTGATATAATTGGCTTTTAAGCTTTCAGGAGACTCTTCAATCAGGTAATAATAGGCATATATGAGTGAATACAAGGAATAAGGATACTCCGGACTGCTCTCCATCAGAGCAGACATGGCCTTTTCATATTCCTCGATTGCCAAATTAAAACTGCCTTTGTAAAAATAGGCATCTGCCAATACTACATGCGCCTTCCCTTCAAAATCAAGGTTACCGGGATTGTTAAGCAGCAAACGATTCACCGATTCCAAAGCAGAATCCAACAGCGACTCGTCATTTAAATTGTTTGCGTATTCTATCTGCTGTTGCAAACTTCTCAGCTCCATTATTAATTCATTGGTTGTTTTTGAAAAAACAAATCCACTAAGAAAAGTAATTATTAATAGGCATACGATGGTGATTTTCGATTTTATACTCAAAGACATACACCCCTTCATACAATTTGATTCTCTATCATAAATTTTTCGATTTCATCTTTCCCAATTTCTTTCAAATCACCCGGTTTTTCAATTCCGAATAAAGTAAACGTTCCCACTCGGATTCTCTTTAGATAAACTACCTTGTGGCCAATATGTGAACACATTCTCTTTACTTGACGTTTTTTCCCTTCTCTAATCACAATGGTAATCCATGAAAAATTCCCCTCAGATTCTTTGATCTGCAAACGGGCAGGTGAAGTCGTAAACTGTTTTAATTTCATACCCTTTTCAAATCGTTTAACATCCTCTTTATTCGGTGTTCCATAGACCTTGGCCAGGTATTCCTTTTCAACCTTCATCTTTGGATGAAGGACCTTGTACGTCAAATCACCGTCATTCGTCAAAATTAGAAGACCTTCGGTGTCTTTATCCAATCTGCCGACAGGATGTACCCGGACCGTTATGTTGTAATGCTTTTTCAGGAAATCATTGATGGTAGGTGTTTTAAACGGGTCTTTCAATGCGGTAATATAGCCTGCCGGTTTGTTAAACAAGTAATATTGCTTGTTTTCCAGTTCAATGGGCTTACCGTCCACTTCGATAATATCTTTCTCTTCGTCCACTTCCAAAAAAAAATCTTTGGCAATTTTAGAATTGACCTTTACACGACCGGATTCAATGAGCTTGGGCGCCTTTCTTCTGCTGGTAATCCCCGCTTTTTGAATATAACGTTCAAGCTTCATGAACAGCCCCCTTTAAAAAGGCTCCAACAGAACAACCGAGAGACCAATCTTTCTTGTGGACACCACAAACTCAACCAACAAGTGATCTTTGAAATCATGAATTTCACTTTTTATAAAGTATCTTGTCTTAAATTCAAAACTACCAAGAAATTTATCCAGCGTATCTTGGCTGCTGTAACTGTTGATAACCGGTAGACCAATTGACATCTCAAACAACCAGGGATCGAGAAAGTACTGGGCGTAGACACCTGCACCGAACCAATAATCACTTCTGTCCCAAGCCGTTTGTTGTGCTTCAGATGAACCCGGTGTGGCATCAAGGGTGTAATCCGAATAGAAACTACCAAATTCGAAGGTGGAATAGAGTCCAAAACGATATCCCTCAATCCCATCTCGTCTGCCGAGAAGCGGAATCATGGCATCCATGTCAAAATTCCAGAAAATTGTCGGTGTTGCTGATTCTTCCGATTCAGCGTTGATAAACTGCGGGTGATACGTAACATCCAGTTCTATGATATCGTTAAAATCGTTGAATAATCCCAAATCCAAGTTAATGCCGTGTTTGGTCTGATCGGAAGGTGCAAACCGGTATCCGGCTCCAATCTCAAACATCATCCCTAAGCTTGTCCCAATAAGGCAAAACAGCATCACAACAATTGATATAAATGTTTTTTTGCTCATTTCATTATACTCTTTTTTGATAACTGGTTCCGACAACATCAATCACCCCTTTAAGGGTCAACAACGTCAGCGTATAATTCAACGAAGATGTGTCCATTTGCGATCTTTCCGTTAATGTATCAAAATCTGAAACACCTTCTTTTATCAAATCAAACACCAACCGCTCTTCATCGTTCATATCCTGAATAGCCCTTTTTTCAAGGTTCTCCTGTAACGCTTCATTTTGGAAAGACGAAAAAAAATCAGGGAACTCTTCAAAAATATCTCCGGTACAAGTCACCAACTTTGCCCCTTTTTTAATCAAATCGTTCGTACCGCCGGAGCTGTATGCATTTATCTGTCCGGGTATGGCAAAGACTTCGCGGTTTTGTTCCAGTGCACATCTGGCCGTGATCAAAGAACCGCTTTTTTTAGCTGCTTCTACAACCAATACCCCTCGACTCAAGCCGGAAATAATCCGATTTCGCCTTGGGAAATAATACGTCCTGGGTCTCTCCCAAGGTAGGTATTCACTGATAATACACCCCTTTTGGATGACCTTTTTATAAAGCATTTCATTTGATTTTGGATAAATAATATCAACACCACAGCCCAAAACCCCTATAACCGTACCATTATATTCTAATGCCTTTTTGTGAGCCAAGCTGTCAATACCAAATGCCAAACCACTGACAATACAAACACCTTTTTCTACAAGAGGTGGCACGAGCATGTCTACGGTAAGTTTCCCGTAATGAGTGTTTTTCCTGGAGCCAACTACCGCAAATTTCATCGTCTCTTCATGTAATACATCAAGGTTTCCCTTTATGAACAAACACCAAGGAGGATCGTTAATCTCTTTTAATATAGGGGGATAATCATCATCCTCATAAGTGATGATTCGCAGGTCTTTCCTCGTATGGCATCTTTCAAGCCTTTCGATAACCGGAATTATTTCCTGAACGTTGACTTTAAATGGTAATCGCAGTGAATCTTCCCCTAAAGTCTTAATAGAATCGTAGTTATCAAAAAGCTTTATCAAATCATAAAAATTCAATGCTAATTTTGCAGCAACGGCAATTTTTTCATTTCTGTTCAAAAATCATTCACCCGTTTAAAGTATATATGCTGACAAATCCTGGTCTTTTATCAATTCAGCCATATTATCCTGAACGTACTTCTTATCCACTACCAATTTATTCAACGAGGGATCCGGTGCCTTGAAGGAAACTTCTTCCAAAATTCTCTCCATGACTGTGTAAAGTCTTCTGGCGCCAATGTTTTCTAAATCCTCGTTCAGTTGGGAAGAGACGGAAGCAATCTCTTCAAGCCCCTCATCGGTAAATTCAATCTCAACACCGTCAGTTAATAGCAGTGCTTGATACTGCTTGGTCAAGGAATTTTTGGGTTCCGAGAGAATTCGTTTGAAATCATCTTTTGTCAACGATTCCAATTCTACTCTAAGGGGAAACCTCCCTTGAAGTTCAGGCATGAGATCAGAAGGTTTGGCTACATTAAAGGCACCTGCCGCAATAAACAAAATGAAATCCGTTTTAATCATACCGTATTTTGTCATGACTGTTGTGCCTTCTACTATGGGCAATAAATCTCTTTGCACACCACCCCTTGAAACATCAGGTCCTGAGTTTGAACCTTCTCCGGCTACTTTGTCTATCTCATCAATAAAAACAATACCCTTGTTCTGTGCTAAATCGATACCATCAGTAACGATCTTGTCGGAGTCAATCAGCTTTTCAGATTCAATTGGCAACAAAATCTTTCTTGCTTGTTTAACCGTCACACGTTTCGTAACCTTTTTTTTCGGCATTAAATTCCCAAACATGCCCTGCATATCGATACCAATATCTCCCAAATCTCCGCCAATCATACCAATTTGCGGTGAGTTGGATTGTTCGATTTCGATATTGATAAATCGTTCCTCAAACTCGCCGTTTCGAAGTTTCTGGACAACCTCTTCACGAGTCCATTTGGTTTCAGCTTCTTCTTCTTTCTTTTCAGCTGACGGCTGTGGGGGTTGTTGTGATCCTTGAAAAAATTGGCCGAAGATATTCCCTAAATTCTGTTGATTTCTCTCCTTTTTTCCGGGATGAAGAATGGCATCAACAATGATTTTCTCAACCTCTGTTTGTGCAAGTAAGGCAACCTTTTCCATCTCTTCATGCTTTAGTTTGTTGATGGAAGATTCAACCAGCTCCCTGATCATGCTCTCCACCGATTTGCCAACATAACCCACTTCTGTAAATCGCGTAGCCTCCACCTTTAAGAAAGGTGAATCAGACAGATTGGCCAAACGCCTTGCGATTTCGGTTTTACCTACACCGGTAGGTCCGATCATCAGGATATTTTTTGGAAAGACTTCCCCTTTCATTTCATCATCCAACTGCTGTCTCCTAATTCTATTTCTAAGTGCGATTGCAACCGATTTCTTTGCCTCGTCTTGCCCAATGATGTATTTGTCAAGTAATTCTACAATCCGTTTTGGTGTTAATTCTTCCCTTTTTGGTAATGCCTTTGTCACTTTACTATTCTCCTCTCTGAATATATATTTCTCCCGTTTCATCAAGATAGATTCGATTCCCGTTGATATAAACCTCTTCATCAAACGCGTTTTCGGTTTTTGTAGAGGCTTCCAAAATGGCGTATATATCAGCTCTCGTGTCATAGGTGGATAAATTTTTCAAAGAATGCAACTCCGATATTTTCTCGAGATATTGCTCTTCCAACAAACTAATCACATTCCAGATCATGAAAAATGCTGCTGAAAATACAATCAGAAACCAGATGCTGGAAATGTAGCCTGGCTTCTTTGATTCCTTTCCGGTCTCCTTTTTCTCAACCTTCCACATACCCAATATACGGAAGGTTTCTAAACTTTTGCTCAAAATCAAGCCCGTATCCCAACAAAAATCTGTCCTGAGTCTGGAATCCAACGTATTTTGGATTAATCCCAAAATGATCCTTTTCATACTTGTCCACAAGGGCTGCCACTTCCAGTGTAGCAGGCTTATACCTTGACAGATAATTCAAGATATATTTCAACGTTCGACCGGTATCCAAAATATCCTCAACCACAATCACGTTCTTCCCTTGAACCGGCTCATCGATCCAAGATTTTACGTTGATTCTGCCCGAGGATTGGGTTCCCTTGTAACTGGCCACTTGTATGAAAGAATAACGCACATTCATATTGATTTCAAGCAATAATTGAGAATAAAAATGAACTGAACCTTTTAATACACAAACCATATGCAATGGTGAGTTGAGCCCTGCATAATCTTCACTGATTTGTTGCCCCATATCCTTTATTCTCTTGGCGATTTTTTCTTCACTGTAAAGGATTTTTATCTTTTCTCTGGTTATCTCCATTTCTTTCGGCTTAAATCAGCCTCCCCCCCTTTAATTCAAATTAGAATCAAATAACTTTTTAACCTTTTCTTCCATCCAACCAAGACGGCTTACTGCAGTAGCTTTATCCTGAGCATGAACATTGATATAGGCCTTTATTTTAGGTTCCGTCCCAGAAGGTCTGAATACACATTTATCTCCATTTTGAAAGAGTGTTTCAACCACATCGGCCTTTAACTCTCCTTTTTCTCCCAAATAATCTTTTATCCTAATACCATCTTCCCAATTCAGAAGCGTTTTATCTGTTCTCAAAGAACGCATGAACGCTTTTAACTTGTTCATCCCATCCAAACCTTCTGCAGTATGTGTCAAAAGACGTTCCAAGTAGTATCCATAGTGATTACGAATCTCTTCAAGTCTTGTAAAGAGACTTCCCTCACTTCCAACATCCTGTAATAACAAAGCCAAAAGCCCTGCTGTAGAACAGGCATCTTTGTCCCCGGCATGAGTCCCGTAAAGATATCCATAACTTTCTTCAAAACTAAACAGGGTTTCGATTCCCATCGATTGTAATTCAACCGATTTGTTTCCCAGATATTTAAAGCCCGTTAACGTTTCATATACTTTCAGGTTGTACGCTTTTGCCATTGGCTTCATGGCATCCGTTGTTACAATGGTTTTTAAAATTGCCTGGCTGCCTTTGAAATCTTTGACTCCCTTTTTCCTTAGAATATAATCTAAAAAGAGAATTCCCAGTTCGTTCCCCGTTAAGGAGCGATATTCTCCTTGATACTCAATAAACACTCCTAACCGATCCGCATCCGGATCTGTGGCAATCAATGCCTTCGGTATGGGTAATAGTTCTTTTGCCTTATTTAAAGCCATTTCAAATGCTTCCGGTTCCTCAGGATTTGGTACGGTTACAGTCGAGAATTCCGGGTCAGGTATCATTTGTTCCTCAACCACTTGTACAGCCATACCGTAAGCTGCCATGATCTTTGGAACAAATCTGGCACCTGTCCCATGCAATGGTGTATAAATCACTGAAATTTCTGGTGTTTCTCCTGACTGACCGGGTTTTAATATATCTAATTCACGAAACACTTCAGATTCATACGCCTGAATAACATTTTCTCCCACCCTCTCTATCCTTTTCGGGTTGGGTATATTTTTATCTTTGTCCAAAAATGAAACCTGTTTTATCAATTCGTTTAACCGTTCAACCTTATCAGGAATATATTGAACGCCGTTTTCATCGTAAAGTTTAAATCCGTTATATTCTTTGGGATTATGACTGGCTGTTATGACGATACCTGTATCGCATTTAAGATATTTTACTGCAAAGGAAAGTATCGGTGTAGGAACCGGTTCATCGAAAAGAAAGACTTGACATTGGCCTACAGAAAGTGTTGTGGCAGCCTCAACGGCAAATTCTTTGGAACACCTTCTTGTATCATAGGCAATCACAACTTTTTTAGAATGAGTTCTAAGCGCCTTACAAATTCTTTTGATCCAAAAATCATTAATACCATTGGTCCCGGCCCTTATCTTAGAACGCAACCCGCCTGTACCAAATTCAGCTTCTACGGAAAAACGCTCCAATAATTCAAATTTAAATACATCAAAAGGCAATTCAGCTATCGAATCCAAGTCTTCTTTCATCCAACCCGAAGAGGCTTCTAACCATCTATCGTATTGTCGCTTCAAACCTTCATATTCCGGCAAATTCGTCACCTCATTGATCTCAACCACTCACGTTATACGATTATACCATGAAGAGCAGCTATAATAAGACCTCAAATTTTTAGACGGTTAATGTAATAAAATGCAAATTTTTGCGTATTATTATGAGGCATTCGGTTTCAAAAACAGTTCCTCTTTTTCAATATTACAGTTTTATTATTTATCAGTAAAATTTCATAGCACGTTCTTTGTTTTAAATCTTTTTATGCTATAATAGGCAAAATTTCAGGAGGATGAAAACAATGACGTTCTCTAACGAAGGTTTTAAGCTTAACAAAGGAATATTGTTGCACGTTATCGTGATTAGCAGCCCCGCTTATCGGGGGAGCTAAAGTCTTTTGCTAGGCTGAGCACCTTATGAGAGGCGGGGAATTCAAAAAAGAATTCCCCGCCTCTTTTTTTTGACCAATCAAGCTTTTCCGGAAAGGCTTTTGGAACAATAAATGGACAAGAAATCCAAAATTTGAGGAGGATTTATGATGAAAAATGTTAGTGTCGTATTGTTAGTGTGTTTAATGCTGATGGGTACTCTTTTCAGCGCAGAGGAACCCAGTGAAGTTAAACTGGCATCCGTTTTTTCAATGACAGGAGGGGCATCCGCTTATGGACGGATGACCTATCAAGGGGTTCAGTTGGCAATGGAATTATTCCCGGAAATCCTTGGTTTACCTGTAAAAATGGTCGTTATGGACACAAAGAGTGACAAAGTAGAAGCCGCAAACGGTGTTCGAAGAGCCATTGAAAACGAGAATGTATTGGCTATCTTGGGAAATATCATCAGTGGAAACAGTCTTGCCGGTGGCGCTGTAGCAGAGGAATTGAAAACTCCCATGCTTTCACCTAGTTCCACCAGCCCTATTGTAACTGAGGGAAAAGCATACGTAAATAGAGTCTGTTTCTCAGATGATTTCCAAGGGCAAGCAGCTGCAAAATTACTCTATAACCTTGGCGACAGAACCGTTGCAGTCTTTGTGGATGTTGAACAGGATTATGCGGTATCATTGGCCAATTATTTTAAAAGGACCTTCGAAGGTCTTGGTGGAACCATTTTTTACGAATATTACAAAACCGGAGACCAGGACTTCTCTGCACAGGTTCTGGATGCCATGTCCAAAAATGTAGATGCCTTCTACATGCCGGGTTACTATACAGAAATCGCTCTGATCTGTTCTCAGGCATATGATAACGGTTTCTACGGCAACCTTGCCACCGGAGATGGAGCATACGCTGATGAAACTATTGAAATCGGCGGAGAAGCCGTTGAAGGGCTTTACCTGACAGCCGGTTACCACGCTGATTCTCCAGCCTTTAATGAAAATGCCGAATTATTCCTGAAAGCCTATGCGGAAAAATACCCCGGAGAAAAACCTTCCATGTTTGCAGGTTTAGGCTTTGACACCTATCTGGTTTTAAGAGACGCCATTGAACGAGCCGGTGAGTTGGACCGAGAAAAGGTTGCAAAAGCACTCAGAGAAACAAAGAACTTCCCCGGTTCCACCGGATTCATCACCATCACGGATGAAGGAAATGCCGAGAAATCCGTTGTCATCGTAAGGATTGAAGACGGACAGTACGTGTACGATTCAGTCATCAATCCATAAAGAATGACCCAAGGTTATTTGGGGGCTTGGGTTAGGATCTAGGGTCTAAGGTTTAGTGGTTTGAGGGCGGAAGGGACTTTGTTTTTTCCAGACCCCAAACCCTATACCTCAAACCCTGTTTTCCAATGAATCAAAACCCGTTAAAATCTCGGAGGGTTGAAACGGGTTTTTCATAAAGGGGTGTTGTTGTTGAAAATCGAGATTTTTATTCAGCATTTGATTAACGGTTTAAGTTTGGGTTTATTATATGCACTGATCGCTGTTGGTTATACGATGGTCTATGGCATTTTAAAACTCATTAATTTTGCTCATGGTGAGATTTTTATGATGTCCATCTTTTTCACCTTTTATGCCATTACCCTCTTCGGATTGCCCTGGTGGCTTGGAATGGCAGTAGGCATAGTTGGTGCTGCCTTACTCGGTATGAGTGTTGATAAAATTGCCTATAAACCGTTGAGAAATGCGCCGCGTATCTCAGCACTGATTACGGCAATTGGGGTATCAATGTTTTTACAGAGTTTGGCAATTGTTATTTTTGGAGGAATACCCGAATCGTTCAGAAATGTCTTCCCGGAATTTTTCACCAAGATTTTCACCATTGGGGGGGAAGTCATCGAGGCTCGGGGCAGAGAAATTGTGGTCAATGCCATCAGAATTCCAAGCATCACCATCATCACATTTGTCGTAACGCTTATCACTTTTCTAATCCTTTGGTTCATCCTCTACAGAACCAAAGCCGGGATGGCCATGAGGGCGGTATCCATGGATACAAAAGCCGTTTCCCTGATGGGAATCAGCGTCAATAAAACCATCAGTATGACATTTGCCTTGGGATCTGCCTTAGCGGCAGTGGGAGGAATCCTCTGGGTGGGGAAATATCCTCAAGTTTGGCCAATGATCGGATTTATGCCAGGTCTTAAGGCGTTTGTTGCGGCGGTTATTGGTGGAATAGGTTCAGTTGCAGGGGCTATCATAGGTGGGATTTTACTGGGACTCATAGAAATTCTGACCGTAGGATTGATGCCTCAAATGGCCGGATACCGAGATGCATTTGCCTTTATTCTGCTGATTGTTCTCCTGTCATTCAAACCCAGTGGTATCATGGGTAAGAAAGAATTAGTGAAGGTGTGATGACTATGGATAAAAAAACAATCAGTGTAAAAGCACAGATCATCTTGACCATTCTTTTTATCGTTGGTGTCTGCATCCTATTTTTTATTGCGGAGGAAAATTTGAACAGCTACATGATCAGAATTGTCTCATTGATCGGTATTTTTAGCATCATGGCAGTTAGTCTCACCCTTATCAACGGTGTATCGGGCATGTTGTCCTTGGGACACGCAGGCTTTATCGCCATAGGCGCATATGTGGCTGCATTGTTGACTATGAGTGTCCAGCAGAAAGAAGCGTCCTTTATCCTCATGGGTGTCGCTTTTCCCATTAACACTGAGGCACTCTCAAGCATCCCCTTCTTTTGGGCAACAATTGCCGGGGGATCCGTGGCTGCCTTAATGGCCTTTGTTGTGGGCTGGCCCACCATGAGAATGTCCGGAGACTATCTGGCCATCACATCATTGGGTTTTGCTGAAATAATCAGAATCTTTTTATTAAATTGGAACAGAATCACAAACGGTTCTTTAGGATTAAAGGGAATCCCCTCCTACACCAATATTTGGTGGTCCTGGGGATGGTTGTTGATCACATTACTGATCATCGGCAGCTTTGTCAAAAGCTCATATGGCAGAGCTTTGCGAGCCATCCGGGATGATCCCATCGCAGCAAAGGCCATGGGCATCAACGTGTTCAAACACCAGCTCACTTCATTTGTCATGGGGGGATTCTTTGCAGGGGTTGCCGGTTCGTTATACGCCCACTGGTTGACATCTATCGATCCCAAACCCACAACATTGGGGATCATGCTCACCTTTAACATTCTGATCATGATCGTCTTAGGTGGACTGGGAAGTCTTTCGGGAGCTGTTCTGGGGGCCGGCTTATTTGCCGTTCTTTCGGAATTCCTTCGATTTGTGGAATCCGATATAACCCTGTTTGGGTTTACAATCGCAGGTATTTCCGGGATGAGAATGCTGGTTTTTTCAGCCCTGTTTATCATCATCATGATATTCTGGCAAAAAGGCATTATGGGGCGAAATGAGTTGACCTGGAATGCGCTTTATCGAACCATGTTGAGGTTTAAAAGGGGCGATAAACATGGAAAATAATCAACAAAAAGACATCATGACCATTGACCATATGACCATGCGTTTTGGCGGATTAGTCGCCGTTGAAGATTTTAAAGCATCCATTGAACAAGGTGAAATATTGGGATTGATAGGACCTAATGGAGCTGGGAAAACAACCATATTTAATGTGATAACGGGGGTATACAAACCCACACACGGACATGTTTATTTAGAAGATAAAATTATCGATGAGTACGAACCTCATTTCATTACTCATTTTGGAATCGCCAGAACCTTTCAAAATATCCGTTTGTTTAAAACAATGACCGTCATTGAAAATCTTCAAGCCGCCATGCATTATGAATTGGCCAATACAAAGCCCGATAAGGTCATGAATAAATGGAAAGGAACCAAAAAAGAAGCTACGGATCTGTGGTTTTGGAAATCCATATTCAAACTGGGTTATTTTAAAAAGGAAAGAGAACAACGGGAAAGGGCCGAATTCATTCTGGAAAAACTGGGTATGTTAAAACACAAGGATGAACCGGCAGGATCACTTCCATATGGCGAGCAGCGAAAGCTTGAAATAGCAAGAGCACTTGCAACAACACCAAAACTGCTGCTGTTAGACGAACCGGCAGCAGGCATGAATCCCTCCGAATCGGTTGCGTTGATGAACCTCGTCAGAAAGATTCGCGATGAATTCGACGTAACCGTATTTTTAATCGAACACGACATGAAATTCGTTATGGGTTTATGTGAGAGAATCATCGTTTTAGATTATGGTAGGGAAATCGCTATGGGAAAACCTGAAGAAATCAGATCCAACCCCAAAGTCATCGAGGCTTATCTTGGAGAGGAGTGGAAAGATGTCGTCGTCAACTGAGGTAATGCTTCAAATAACGGATTTTAGTATTAATTACGGGCCTATTAATGCCGTGAACAACATCACCATTGAAGTACCCGCCGGTCAAATCGTCACATTGATCGGCGCAAATGGCGCAGGAAAAACATCCACTCTTGCAGGAATCAGTGGATTGGAAAAAGTGAAAACCGGAACGGTTAAATTTCGGGAAGAACCAATCACCAACATGGCACCTCATACCATCACTCAGATGGGTATCGTTCATGTTCCCGAGGGCAGACGCATCTTTTCCGGATTAACAGTTAAGGAAAACTTGACCATGGGCGCTTTCAACAGAAAAGACAAGCAGGGCATTAAAAAGGACCTGGAATGGATCTTTTCCCTTTTCCCCATATTAGAGGAAAGGCTGAACCAGCCGGGAGGTACCCTTTCAGGAGGTGAGCAGCAAATGCTTGCCATCAGCCGAGGTCTCATGAGCAATCCAAAACTGATGATGCTGGATGAGCCCTCTCTGGGACTTGCTCCCCTGCTGGTTAAAGAAGTTTTCGAAGTCATTGAGAAGATAAACAAAGAAGACGGTGTAACCATCCTTTTAGTTGAACAAAATGCCGCTTCGGCATTGTCCATCTCCGATTATGCTTATGTTATCGAAACCGGAGAAATTATGATGAAGGGTGATGCAAAAGCCCTTCTATCAAACCCGGATGTGCAAAAGGCATATCTGGGAATGTAACAACTTTTGAAAAACCTTCCTTGAAAAGCGGCAGATGAGTTTGACTCATCTGCCTTTTTTACAGTTTTTTCCAGCAATACTCAAAGCCGTTGTCATCTTTAAACACAATACCAAAAAGGGCGTTCTTGTTCTCGGCAAACTCATCGTATTCCTTGTACATGGCGATATCGTTCATGTAAATCTCATGATATTTTGAATCCAACGCTTTTTTACTGGAACAAACGTACAACATCTTATCTATAATCAGTCCAATTTGCTTGCCAGTTCTCTCACACAGCCAATAAACTTCAAATCCCATCTTTCTCAGCAAATTTGACATCCAGTCAAAATCTCCCTTTGTGGTGATGGAATATCCCGTCTCCGGATCAACAACCTGGTCATTTCCCGGATATGCAGTCTCCTCAAGGCGGAAAAGTTTTATCATAATCTGTTTGATTGTCTCTTTCACTTTACTCCCCCCTTTTTCTTTTCTCGAATCAATCCTATCATGATCAACGTGAAGAAAACGTGAAGCCTGCTTTTTGTAAGAAAACCTAACAACATTTCGTTATATATACTACAAGAAAGTAAGTTAAACAACATTGTATTATAGAACAGTTGACAAAAGCAAATGAAACAATTATAATCTATTAAGACCAATCTTTTTAAATAAATAACATAATTAACAGGGAGGAGATTATATGAGCGAGTATCATGAAGACAATCTACCTGAAGCAACGAAAGAGTACCACAGAATTATCAAGAGTGTTATCGAGGAATTGGAAGCCATTGACTGGTACAATCAACGAGCAGCAGCAACCAGCGACCCTACAGTAAAGGCTATTGTTGAGCATAATCGAGACGAGGAAATTGAACACGCCTGCATGGGTCTGGAATGGTTAAGAAGAAACAATCCCGTTTGGGACGAAAACATGAGAGAATTCCTTTTAACCCAGGGAGAAATCACCGAAATTGAAAAGGGTGGTGCCGATGAAGAGAACGAATCAGCCGGTGAAGCCTCAGACGGATCACTTGGTATAGGAAAAAAGAAGAAATAAAGGGGGAATGAAAATGGCTAATTTGAAAAGACATGTTGCACCGATTACCCAGGAAGCTTGGGACTTCATAGATGAAGAAGCAAGACGTGTGTTAAATCTAAAATTATCAGCCAGAAAAGTGGTTGATTTTGTAGGACCAAAGGGGATGGACTTTGCCGCAGTCAACACCGGAAGAAAAGTAAATTTGGATCAAAAGCCCATCGATGGGGTAAAGTATTCCAAAAGGCAGGTACTGCCCATGGTGGAAATTGAAGTACCCTTCAGGCTCAAAACAGATGAAATCGAATCACTTATGAGAGGTGCTGAAGATGTGGAAACAGATTCACTCATAGAAGCAGCCGCAAAGATCGCCAAGGCGGAAAACCAGGCTATCTTTAACGGACTGTCTGATGCCAATATTAAAGGCATCCTCCCAGTTTCTAAAAATGAGCATTGTTCCGTAGATGATGATCTGGTAAAACCATCTTCAGATGCTGTTAAAATTCTTGAGAACCAGGGAATTGACGGACCTTACAACCTGCTTGTGGGAGACAAATTGAGATCATTGCTTTACAAACCAAATGAAAAGGGTTATCCTGCAAAAAGAAGACTGGAAAACCTGTTGGAAGGAGAAATCATATTCGCCCCTGATCTGGAAGACAAAGGATTGATTCTCCCTGTCAATAGCAAAGACTTTGAATTCATTGTAGGACAAGATATATCCGTGGGCTATTCCCACCAGGAAGATGATGAACTGGTATTCTTTTTCATCGAATCCTTCACCTTCAGAGTCAACGCACCGGAAGCATCCGTAGTACTTGAATAAGTAGGGCCTGCTGAATAACTAAAAATTCCGCCTGTAGAGCTGGAGTTGGGGGGGACACTCCTTGGAAGTTTTAAAAGACAAAACTTCACGGTTAAATCGAAGGTAGACCCCCCTCACTTCGTGGGCACCCCGCCCCAAGGGGGGATTTTCATTTGGAATGATGTGGAAATCTTGAAAAAAATCCATTTTGAAAGTCACCAGAAACCAAAAGAA
>JASUTC010000027.1 GCA_030445775.1 Thermotogaceae bacterium
GCCAGCCGGGAGTACCTTCTTTTAAATTTTCAACGAAGATTTCTTCAATGGTCTTCATATCATTAATATAAGTTTTGAAGGCTGAATCAACTGTTTGATCCAATTGGGGCATAGGAATAGAATATTTTTTTGCTAATAGTTTGACACTATCGATAAAATCAACATTTTCATAGGCTTGTATAAAAGAAAAGATGTCGCCACTGGCACCACAACCAAAGCAATGATACGACTGAGTGTTTTCGTAGATATAAAATGATGGAGTTTTTTCTTGATGAAAAGGGCATAATGCCTTGTAATTTCTACCTGATTTCTGGAGTTCAATATATGAAGCTATCAAATCCACAATGTTTATTTCTGTTTTGAGTTTTTCAACAAAGTCTTTTAAACCCACAGGTCACCTCTAAAATGAGGATATGTTCAAATCACATGGTTCATAAACACGAAAACGGTACGAGGAGTTTTGCCCCTCGCACCTTTTTTACATATATGGTTGATAATTATGATTAACGTTTTGAGAACTGTGGTGATTTTCGGGCTTTCTTTAATCCATATTTCTTTCTTTCAACCATTCTTTCATCTCTTCTCAAAAGACCGGCTGATTTCAAAGTGGGTCTTAAATCCGCATTATATTCAAGGAGTGCTCTGGACAGTCCCAGTCTGATAGCTCCGGCTTGTCCACTCATGCCTCCCCCGTGAATCTTCATGACCATATCAAAACGGTCGATAGTTCCCGTAAGCATTAAGGGCTCAACTGCATGTCTGACAAGGGTATCTCTCATGAGATAATCTTGAAGTGTCTCGTATTTCTTTCCATTTATTTTGATTTGACCTTTACCGGGTCGAAGATGAACTCTCGCGACGGCTCGCTTTCTTCGGCCGGTACCGTAATAGTCTATAAATTCTGCCATTGATTATAACCTCCCGATTATCCTATAAATCTATTTGTTTAGGTTTCTGGGCTTCATGAGGATGTTGATCCCCGGCGTAAACCTTCAATTTTTGGAACATATTTCTTCCCAATTTGTTTTTTGGAAGCATTCTTTTAACAGCAAGCGTAACAACACTTTCAGGATGTTTTGCCAACATCTGTTTGGTTGTAAATTCCTTCATGTGACCGGGATATCTTGAAAACCTTCTGTATATTTTGTCATCCATTTTTTTGCCTGTTATTTTTACCTTATCCGCATTAATGACTACGACAAAATCTCCGGAATCCACATTTGGTGTGTATTGGGGATTGTTTTTCCCCGTTAAAATCTTTGCAATTTGGGTTGCCATTCTACCTAAAACCTTATCTTTGGCATCTACAACATACCATTTTTTTTCTCTTTCCTCAGGTTTGAGGTGGAAACTTTTTTGTTGATATTTCATCAAATTCTCCTCCTCTTATCGTTCGTCAACAATATGAACGTATTTTCTGTTTCTTCGAGTCTCAAAGGATACAAATCCTTCTTTTAATGCGAAAAGTGTAAAGTCCTTACCCATCCCAACGTTGGTACCGGGAAAGATTTTTGTGCCTCTCTGTCTCATGATGATATTGCCCGGTATAACGGCACTACCATCGCCTTTTTTTATACCCAGGTATTTGGGCTTGGAATCTCTTCCGTTTTTACCTCCACCGCTTTTTCTATGGGCAAATAATTGTATATTCATCTTGACTTTCATTCTTTCACCTCCACTAATAAGTAGCCGGAATATTCTCCTTGAATTTCCCTTAAAGTTTGGATCAATCTTTTGATAAGCATGTTGGTTATATCATCGTTTTTTTTAAGCCTGACACTTAACCAACCATCATCATCCTGTTTCAACGTCTCCACTTTGTCTAATTCCTCGCTTAAAATTCGAGTAGTATGAAGAGTTAGAGCACTTACCGAGGCGCAAATGATATCTTTTCCTCTTTTTGCATAACCAGAATGACCACTTATCTCAAAACCGACATAACTGTTTTTGCACTTGTAAAAGATCGCTTTAATCATGTCGCGTTATCATTCATTGCTCTATCTTTTCAACCTTAACAGCCGTATAGGGTTGTTTGTGTCCTCTTACCCTTCTGTACATTTTACGGCCTTTGAACTTGATAATCATCACTTTGTCATCTCTTACGTGTTCGACAACCTTTCCGACTACCTTGGCACCTTCTACATAAGGTTTTCCGGTTTGGATTTGATCATCGGTTCTAAGCATAACAACCCGATCGAAGGTGATATTGCTTCCTGGTTCTGTATCGTTTTTGTCCACATACAAAACCTGTCCTTCTTCGATTTTGTATTGCCTGCCGGATGTTTCGATAATGGCGTACATTTTTAACCTCCTTTTGTCTTAAATATGCTGATGAAGGTACTTATAACCTTATTTTATTATGGTTACAAGATTTGTTGACCTTCTATCAGGCAAAATCCCGCATATTATATCATAAATTGCCAATATATAACGAACAGTTTGGATGTAAATTTTATTTAAACTCGAAAATAATTTTTCCTGTTATCTCCCAATTTTTTTAGACCCTCAATGATAGAAGTGGATCTTTTTTCACCAATTCCCACTACCGCTTTCAACATTTCCGGATCCGCATTTCTTATAGCACTGAGGGAATTCAGTTGTTCAACAAGATTATAAATGATGTTGATGGGAATCTTAGTAACCGTTCGAAGCATGCGAATCCCCCTGGGGCTAATCATTTCCTCCGTCAGCAATGAACTGACTTCAATCCCAAGGAAAGTGGCCATTTTGGAATAATCTAAAAGTTCTTTATCCTTTAATGACTTTAAGCGTTCAACACATGCATTCACTTGCTCTTCATCTGGAATTCCCGAGGCGTTATAATAATCATAAACAATGAGGTTGAGGTTCTCCTCCAGGTCCCCGATCATCTCCTGTAACTGCATATTGGCAAGTCTGCCATTGATACCTAATTCCCAAATGTACGGCTCGATTTCTTCAGAAGTCCTTAAAGCGGCTATGGCTTTTTCAAGGGTTCGACAAAGGTCAAAAACGGTGACTTTGTTTTCAATCTCCAAAGTATTTAGATTCTCAATTTCCCTTGAATAACTGGCACTGTATTTTTCAATGGCTTTAAGTCCTTGATCAACCATGGTAATGAGAAAGTTTAGATTTTTCAAAACGTAAGCAAAGGCACCCCAATAAATACTCACAACGCCTCTTCTACGTGAAACGGCAATGGCAACTTTGCCGGTTTGTTTTGCAATTCTTTCGGCGTTCCTATGGCGCATACCCGTTTCCTTGGTTGGAATTGAAGAATCGGGTGTTAATTGAACGTTGGCGTAAAGAATTTTAGTAACATCTTCATTTAATATGACTGCCCCGTCCATTTTTGTGAGTTCGTAGATCTTTTGGGGTGTGTAGTCGCAGTTAACGTTGAATCCCAGTTGGATGAGGTGTTGATGTCGCTCGATATCTTCTTCATTCATTAAAAGTATCAAACCACCACTGTTTGACTTGATAATATTCTCCAAACCAAGCCTCAATTGTGTTCCCGGAGAACATATTTTGATGATTTCTTTTAACAATTCATATTTTGCCATTTTACCCTCCCACAGTGTAAATATTATACCATATGTAATAGAACTTGACTTTTATAACAATACAAAAAAACTTGCAAATTGAAATGATAACCAAAATCATCAAATCAATAAGCTGTTAATTTTTCGTTTTTGTTAAAGTTCTGATCTTTACCCGTTATTGATATTGATGATTCGTATTTTGCTCTATCCAAAAAGCATAGTATAATTAAAGACGCAAAGGCAAAAAACTTTGCCACAAAGGAGGTATGATCATGAAAGAAAATCCAAAAATTATTTTTCATTTGTCTGATTCCCAAAACAACCAGCAATATCAATTAGAGGGCACCATAAAAAAGGAGGTCTTAGTGGATTTTCTGGATACTGAGCAACCGTTGACAGATTTGACTTACACTATTTCCGTTTTCAAGGCAAAGGATGAGGTTTTTGTCAACGGTACAGTTGAATGCCAGTTAGAAGACCTGTGCTATAGATGTTTAAAGCCAACAACAGAAAACATAAAAGGCGTTATTGAGGCAACGTATGTTTACGGTAATGAAAATGATACAAAGGACAAGGAAAAGGAATTGGAATCTCTTGAAAATGTGATATACTATGTGGGCTCTGAGATTGATTTATTCGATCGTGTTATTGAAGCACTCATTATTTCGATACCTCAGCGGTTTTTGTGTGATGAAAACTGTAAAGGTCTTTGTCCTTTTTGCGGAGAGGACTTAAATGAAAACCCGAGTCATACGTGTGAGTTGGCGGAAAAATTTGAAGAAGAAAGTGTCTTTTCAAAGCTGTCCGCCTTGAAAGACAATTTAAAAGATGGTCAAGAAAATAATCACAACAGATAAGAACGGATATAAGGAGGGAAATCACAATGGCTGTTCCAAAGAAAAAGACTTCTCGCAGTAATACCAGATCCAGAAGGGCTCATTTTTTCAAGGCGATTAAAACATCTCGATCGGTATGCCCCAACTGCGGCGAAACGAAACTGCCTCATCGCATTTGTTTAAATTGCGGTTATTACAAAGGTAAAAAAGTATTGGAATTTGAAGAAGCAGAATAGTCTTAAACTTCAATAGAACAAAGCACGGTAAGTTTTTTTGTTACTGTGCTTTTTTTTCGTTGGATTCCTTGTCTATTCGTTGACTGATACTTTTCATACGCTCAACCATTTTATTGAAATCTATCTTTTCTTCCACTTCTTGTTTTAGAAAGTCCTCGATATCATCGATCAATTCAATTGCTTTGTCAATTTTAGGGTCACTGCCTCCTTTATAAGCTCCGATATCAATTAAGTCTTTTGCATCATTGTAAACTGACATCAAGTCTTTTAATTCTCTGGAAGCAGATATGTGTTCTTTTTCAACAATTTCTGACATTAAACGACTGATACTTGCTAAAACATCGATAGCAGGATAATGATTTGATTCGGCCAATCTTCGGGACAAAATGATATGACCATCCACCACGCCACGTACCGTATCACTGATTGGTTCGTTAAAATCGTCACCTTCAACCAGAACCGTGTATATACCTGTTATACTACCCTTTTCGCTGTTTCCTGCTCGCTCAAGGACGCTGGGTAAGCCGGCAAAAACACTGGGTGGATATCCTCGGGTAGTTGGTGGTTCTCCAATGGCAAGCCCCACATCCCGCTGGGCCATTGCCCATCTGGTGAGGGAGTCTACCATCAACATAACGTTATAGCCCCTATCCCTAAAAAATTCAGCGACAGAAGTTGCTGCTTGCAAGGCTTTAACACGCATTAAAGCAGGTTGATCAGAAGTTGAAACCAGCACAACACTTCTTTTAAGTCCCTCTTCACCCAGGTCTCTTTCAATGAATTCTCGGACTTCTCGACCTCTTTCGCCGATCAGACCAATGACGTTAATGTCTGCTTTGGTGTTTCTGGCGATCATACCCAAAAGGGTTGATTTTCCTACACCACTTCCTGCGAAAATACCAATTCTTTGGCCTTTACCAAGGGTTGTAAAGCCATCAATAGCTCTGATACCAACCGGCAGTACTTCTTTAATTCGATTTCTCACCATGGGATTTGGGGGTTTGTTGTTAAGAGATGTGTGATTTTTCACAAAAATACTTTTCCCGTCGATGGGTCTGCCCAAACCATCAAGCACTCTTCCCAGGATATCTTCGTCAATCCCAATGCTAAGTGTTCGTTTTGTACCATGTACTTCACATCCCAATGAAATGCCTGAAAACTCATCCAAGGGCATCAGGATGATGTGATTGTCTTTAAATCCCACGACTTCACTTAAAACTGTTTTTCCATCTATCGTATTAATCTTGCAACATTCACCCAGAAAGACTTCGGGACCGGTGGATTCGATGGTCAAACCGATGATCTTCTTCACACTCCCATTAAGGTGCAGAAAATCATGTTCAGAAAAAAGATCATGTAAATAATCTAATTTTTGAATGGACTTGTGGTTCATTCTTCTTCACCAAATACTTGTTCGATCATATCATCGATGATTTCAAGTTGATTTTCCATTGTTCCGTCCAACGTTCCGTAATTGGTCTCTACAATAACTCCTCCCTTAGAAATCGAAGCATCTTGCCTGATTTCAAAGGATGATAATGTTTCTTCCATTTCCCGTTTTATTTCGTCGGGAATGACTTTAATATCTGAGGGATTAAACTTAAACACAATTTCCTTTAAACTCATCACCCGGTTAATCATTTCGGTGATTTTCTTTGCCATAACTTGCTCGCGATTCTCTTCCAATGATAGAAAGAGAACCCTTTGAATTAATGTCTTAAGGAGAAGGCGTAACTTTTCAGATGTAATTTCAATGTATTCTTCTTTTGATTTTTCCAATTGGTTTTTCGCGTCGTTAAGAGATTTGATGGACGTTTTAAAACGGTTGTCCCATTCTTTTTTTATTTGCTCTTCTTTAGACTTAATTTCTTTTTCTGCATTAGTGAGCAATTGTTTGGCTTTTTTTTCATGCTCTGCTTCAAATTTTTTTGCTGTTTCCTTGATTTGTTCCGCCTCTTTTTCGGCTTCTTCGATAATCACTCTTGCTTTTTCCCTAGCCAAAGAAACTGCTGGTGACATTTCAACTTGGCTGTCTTCCTGAAGAACCGTTCCATCCCCTAAATCATGCGTGTTCTTTTTTTTATTTTCATCCGGGACACCGGACTGTTTTTCCTTTTTATAAAGTCTGACTTTTTCGTTTTCATCGATGGTTACCAAGGCCCGTTTGATTAAGTTATACAATCAACTCTTCCCCTCCGCCTCTTGCGATGAAGATTTCACCGCTCTCTTCAAGGCGCCTGATGGTGTTAACAATCTTCTGCTGAGACTCTTCAACATCTACAACCCGTAAAGGCCCCATAAATTCGATTTCTTCCTTTAAAAGCTGGCCAGCTCTTTTGGAAAGGTTGTTGACAATCTTGTCCATAATATCATCCGATGAGCCTTTAAGTGCCTTTGCCAATTCTTTGGTGTCCACTTCACGTAAAACCATTTGAATGGATCTGTCGTCCAGTTTTGTAATGTCTTCAAAGACGAACATGTGTCTTCTGATTTCTTCGGCCAGTTCAGGATCGGTTTCAGATAATTTATCCAAAATTTCCTTTTCTGTTGATCGATCCATTGTATTGACCAATTCCACCACCGTATCTAAACCCCCGACTTGAGCAAAGTCTTGTGTGACAAAAGTGGAAACCTTTCTTTCCAACACTTTTTCAACCTCTCTGACTACCTCGGGATTCGCCTTATCCAGTATGGCGATTCGCTTGATTACTTCAGGCTTGAGATCGTCAGGCAAGGCACTGATGACTTGAGAAGCTTGTTTAGGCGCAAGGTAGCATAAAATCAATGAAATCGTTTGTGGGTGTTCGTTTTGAAGGACGTTAACCAACTGCATAGGATCTGATTTCTTTAGAAAATCAAAGGGTTTAACTTGAAGATTGCTGGTGAGTTTTTCGAGAATATCCAAGGCTCTTTCGGGACCTAATGCTTGCTCAAGCATATCTTTTGCATAGTCAATCCCTCCGGCAAGAATAAATTCTCTTGCTTGGAATGTACTGGAAAATTCCTCCAACACACGTTTTTTTTCAGCATCAGTTATCTTGTCTAACTGAGCCAATTCCAAGGTTAATCTTTCTATGTCATCATCGCTCATATGTTTAAGCACTTTCGCCGCTCTTTCTGACCCCATAGTTAATAGTAGAACTGACGCTCTTCTTAAACCGCTGATTTCTTTTTTTTCAGCCATTGAAACACCCCGTTTTTATTGAACTGATAATTTATTATACTACAAAAGGACATATAGGTTGAAGTTTTTTTCTGCAACCCGTATGCATCAATATCTAATCCTTCCCGTTGAGTTGTTGTTATCTGGCCATGTTGTAGTGTGAAAAGGCGCTTTTTTTCTAAAAAAAATCACAAAAAACTGAAACCTTACTCCTGGCATTTACACAAATTGACCTTAATTTTAAAACGCTTGTTTTTATTTATTAAATATGATAAAATATGTGTGGGGAGGGGGCATGAAATCAGTTGAAAAGAAAAATAACCATTACAATCGGGCGTAAAAACTATTCTTTTCTCACAGATGAATCCAAGGAAAAGGTTCAAAGGATTAAAGATGTCGTCGCTGAAGATTACGAAAAATTTGCGCATGTCATCGAAAGCACTGACAAAAAAGGCGTTGATGATCTTTTAATCCTAATGCTTCTCAATCATATTTCCAAAGAGATTGGCTATGAGGAAGCTTTGAGAGAACAAAAAGAAAAAAATGAAAGATTGGTCGTTGAGCTCGAAAGAATGAAAACAGAACGTGGGGAAATAGCAGGTTGATTTTTCTTTGTTTTTCTCGGTAACCTTTTTTCTTGAAGTCGGGGTTGATTCATTTGAGTAAATTGAAAAAGATGTTAATTGTCACGGGTCTGTCTGGTTCCGGAAAGACTACGTGTCTTGCTTTACTTGAAGATATAGGTTTTTTGTGTGTTGATAACATCCCTCCAAAATTACTTAAAAACATGCTCCCTCTATTTGAACAATCAGAAGTTGAAAAAATTGCCCTTGGAATAGATGCCAGGTGGAAACAAGAATTTGATGATGTTGCAGGTGATCTGGACAGCTTTATTGAAAAAGAAAAGGGATACTCTTTGTCCATTCTTTTTCTCGAAGCTTCATTGGATACCATTCAAAATCGATACAACCTGACCAGAAGGAAACATCCTCTTGCGGATGATGGTTCAGTTGAGCAAGCCATATTAAAAGAGAAAAGATTACTTTCTCCACTTAGGGAGAGGGCAGATTACATTCTGGACACTTCAAAATACAATACGCATGAGTTACGAAAAGCCTTGATTAATACACTCAAAGGGACCTCGGAAATCAAAGAGAGAAAAACGGAAGTCAATGTTTACAGTTTTGGATTTAAATATGGGACACCTCTCAACGCTGATTTTATTATCGATACCAGATTTTTACCCAATCCTTATTGGAAGCCTGAGTTGTCTAAATTTACCGGATTAGACAAAAACGTGCAACATTTTTTAAATCAATTTCATGTCGTCCATGATTATTTGACTGCTTGTATCAATATGTTATTAATGGCGGTTTCCAGATACAATGAAGAAGGAAGGAGTAATGTAAATGTTTATGTAGGTTGTACCGGTGGGAAGCATCGCTCGGTATATCTTGCCTTGAAGATACACGAATTCTTTCAAAATAATGGCTACATTTCTCAAATAAATCACCGAGAAAGTGATAATTGGTGAACAAATGAAAAGGCGGTTAAATCTCATTGTCTTTGGCGGAGGAACCGGTCTATCCTCTTTGGTCAGAGGATTAAAAGAATGTGATTTAAACCTGACAGCTGTTGTGACAATTACCGATGAAGGGGGCAGTTCGGGGACTATCCGAAGGGAAATGAAAATCCCTCCACCCGGAGACGTAAGAAACAATATCACAGCATTTGCAGAGGATGAAAATTTACTGACCAAATTGATTCAGTTCAGATTCAAGGATGAAGGCACCTTTGAAGGGCATTCCGTTGGAAATATTATTTTAGCCGCTTTAACGAAAATTCTGGGAAGTTTTCCGGATGCGGTTAAAAGTTTATCCAAAGTCTTGGCCATAGAAGGTGAAGTATTACCCATTAGTGAAGAACTGGTTCGATTAGTGGCTAAGAATGATTTAGGTGATGTCCTCATGGGTGAGAATGAAATAGAAGCCAATAAGGGAAGGATTATCACTCTTGAGGCAGATAAAAAATTCAGACCCCTTCAAGAAGTCATCAACAAGATTCAAACAGCGGATGGGATTATTTTAGGACCGGGTAGTTTGTATACAAGTATTATTCCAAATCTGATTGCAGAGGGTGTTTCTGATACCATAATAGCTAGCAAGGCACCGGTTATTTATATTTGCAACATCATGACCCAACCTGGAGAAACAGTCAACTATTCCATGGCCGATCATGCAAATGAAATCAAAAAATACCTGGGAAAACACCCGGATTATTACATCGTCAATTCGCAACCTATCCCAGAGAAATTACTCAAGCGATATCATAAAAGAGGGGCGCAGCAAGTTGAGTTGAAATTTGAATCACTTAATGGAGCGATTGTCTTGGAAAACCTCATTAAAACCGTTATCGATGAGCGTGATGGGTTGGAAAAGGTTCGCCATGATGAAAAGAAGTTGGGAGAATTGATATTGAAGATCATGGGATGGGAGAAAGTATATTGAGTTTTTCTTCAGACCTGAAGGCGGAGTTAAATGGGTTAAACACCTCGGATCAAATTTCCGCTTTTGTAGAGCTTTTCGGTATGTTGAAATTTCGAGGCAGTATGTTGTTAAAGAAAGAACATGAAAGCAATCGGGTATTTTTTATCATTTCCACAGGTAACTCTATTGTGGCCAGGAGAGTTCATTACTTATTAAAAGAAATCAAAAACGCTTCTGTGGAAACCTCTTACACTATAAATCCTTATTTGTCCAACAGCAAATCTTATCAAGTGAAAATCGGTTTTATCAAATCGAAGTTGAATATTCCCTTTCTGGAAAAAGTGGAAATCTTCAGTTGGGATCCCTACGATCTGATCCGTAATGACAGTGGTTATTTCAGCGATTTTCTCAGGGGTGTTTTTTTTGTGGCCGGTTACATTGTTGACCCAAAAAATTCTTATCACTTTGAGATTTTAGAGAAAGATGGTTCTGAGAATATACAAAAAATACGAAAAATGATGTATAACACATTAAGGGTTAAGGCCGGAATAACAGAACATAAAAAAGGTATGAAGCTCTATCTAAAAAAATCAAATGATATAATAAGTATGTTAGAATTGATGGGATCGAAGGTTCAACTTGATAAATACGAGCGAATCGTTGAACAGAGGAAAGTAAAGTCAAATGTGAATCGCTCCATTAATTTCACGTTGGCTAATGCCAAAAAGATTGGTCAAAGTAGTGCCAATCAAATCGATGCGATTTCGAAGATTAAGGAAAAAAACGCTTTTTCCCATTTGGAAAAAGATTTAAAGGAATTATGTGAGTTAAGAATGAACAACGAAGACTTAAGCCTGGCAGAGCTGGGCCAGATGTTATCAAAGCCATTAACTAAATCAGCAGTGTACAATCGGATGAAAAAAATCATAAGAATCTCGGATGAGTTGGAGGATTAAGCGTGCAATGTCCTTTTTGTTCCAATAAGAATACTAAAGTGATCGATTCAAGAACATCTGAGGATGGAAACAGCGTTAGAAGGAGACGGGAGTGTCCGGTTTGTGATGCACGATTCACAACTTATGAACGTTATGAAAATCTACCGCTCATGATAAAAAAGAGAGACGGTAGGCTTGAACGTTTTCGAAGGGAAAAATTATTAAACGGATTACTGAGAGCAACCGAAAAAAGAGATATCGAAATAGAGGTGCTGAACGATATTGCCGTGAAAATCAGACAGACTTTTGTGGAAAAAGGAGTAACCGAGATAGAAAGTGAAGCCATAGGGGAAGAGGCGATGAAATATTTGAAAAATCTTGACGAAGTGGCTTATATCCGTTTTGCATCCGTTTATATGGATTTTGACAGTGTTGGACAATTTAAGCATATAATAGATGAATTGAAAAAGGGAGGATAAAATCAATGGTGAAAAAGGAAATCATATATTTAACACAGGAGGGATTCGATTCTTTAAAAAAGGAATTGAAAGAACTCAAAGAAAAACTAATGTACGATATAGCCGCCAGAATAAAGGAAGCCAGAGAATACGGTGATTTGAGCGAAAACAGTGAGTACGAAGAAGCGAAAAATGAGCAGGGAAGGATCAACGGTAGGATCCTTGAGATCGAAAATGTATTGGATAAAGCCGAAATCATCGATGCCAATGATGTGCAAAGTGATATTGCCAGATTGGGACTGACTGTCATGGTAAAGAATCTGGAAAACAACCAGGAAAAGACTTTTAAACTGGTGAATCCCCAAGAAGCGGATATATTTGAGAATAAAGTTAGTGTGGAATCTCCTGTGGGTGAGGCTCTTGATGGTGGTAGCATTGGAGACATTATCAAGGTTAAAACTCCAAGTGGTATCCAACAGTACGAGATTATTGGCGTTGGTTTAAAATAAGGAAAGGCGGTTTAAAAATGTCATCAACAATTAGAGACCAGAAAATAAAGGAACTGGATGAAATAAGAAAAAAGGGATTGGAACCATATCCTCATAAATTTGAACGAACCCAAACGACACAAGATATTCTTAAAGCCTATGGAGAAATGGAAGCCGGTGAAGTAAGAGAAGACGAAAAGGTTAAAACAGCCGGTCGAGTGATGGCTATCAGGAATCACGGTAAATCTGCCTTTTTTGAGTTAAAGGATTTTTATGGAACTGTCCAGGGATACATTCGAAAGAGCGAAGTGGGACAGGATACCTTTGATTTTTTCAAAGAACACGTCAGTACCGGAGATTTTATCGGTATTGACGGTTTTCCATTTAAATCCAAAACCGGAGAGCTCTCCGTTTATACCAAGGGAATACAACTGTTGACAAAGACGCTCAGACCCATGCCGGAAAAATGGCATGGTCTAAAGGACAAAGAAGTGATTTACAGACAGCGTTATGTTGATCTCATTGCAAACAAAGAAAGTATGCAACGCTTCAAAACAAGATTTGAAGTTATCAGACTCATTCGTGAATTCATGCATGATAACAAATTTGTTGAGGTAGAAACTCCCATGTTGCATTATACCCTTGGAGGTGCATCAGCCAGACCGTTCATCACCCATATGAACACCTATGATGTTGACATGTACATGAGAATTGCCCCGGAGCTATATTTGAAAAGATTGATTGTTGGCGGGTTTGACAGAGTTTTTGAGATTAACAAGAATTTCAGAAACGAAGGTGTGAGTTACAAACACTCGCCGGAATTTACCATGATGGAATTTTATCAGGCTTATGCGGATTATAATGATTTGATGAAACTCACTGAGGAATTATTTGGATTTGTCGTCAAGGAATTATTTGGTGATTATGAAATTGAATATCAGGGACACAAGATAAACTTCAAACCGCCATGGAACAAAGTCACCATGCAAGGTTTTATTAAAGAACATCTGGGTGTTGATATTCTAAATGATTCAGATGAAACACTTCTGGAAACTTTGAAAGAACATCACAATGAACCTGAAATCAAAGACAGAAGTCATCTCATCGATGGATTATGGGATCTTGTGGAAGATCATATCGTTCAACCTACTTTTGTCATGAACCATCCTGTGGAAATATCACCTTTGGCTAAAAAACATAGAGATGATCCCAGAGTCACTGAGAGATTTGAACCGATTATTCTTGGGCGGGAGATGGGAAATGCATTTACGGAGTTAAACGATCCCATTGATCAGCGAGAGAGGTTCGAAAAGCAGGTGGCTATGAGGGATTCAGGAGACGAAGAGGCTCAGATGATGGATCATGATTTTATTCGGGCTTTAGAATATGGATTGCCACCAACCGGTGGTGAGGGAATTGGTATCGATCGCTTTGTCATGTTTTTGACCAATTCAGCCTCCATTAGGGATGTCATACCTTTCCCAATGGTGAAACCAGGGAGTCTCGAAGAAGAATACTCCGAAGAGACAGAGCAGGATGAAGAAGCTAAATAACCAAATGGTGAAACGATATACTTATGAAAATCATTTTGAAATCAATAAAGTGACGAGTCAGGTATAGGAGGATTTGTTATAAATGAATATAGGTTTTTTCAGTGATACTTATACCCCTCAAAGAAACGGAGTAGCAATAGCCATTACACTATATCGAAAAGTGATGGAACAGATGGGACACAAAGTTTATATCTTTGTTCCCAAATTTGAATCTTCCTATAAAAGAAAAGAAAAAGGTGTGTTTGAATGCCCTTCTTTCGGTTATTCACTGGAAAAAGGACAAAGAATCGGTATACCCATATTTCCCATGATTCCAACTATACGATCCTTGAATTTGGATGTGATTCACGTTCATTCACCTTTTTCCATGAGTTTTTATGCAAAGGTGGTCGCAAAAAATCTTAAAATCCCTGTCATATGCACCCATCATACGCTTTTTGAGTATTATCTGCATTATGTTCCCTCTATGATCAGACCTTCGGTGGGACAGACCAGAAAACTAATGGCCTATTGGACATATCTTTTTGATAAGGTTATCGCCCCTACTGAGAAAATTAGAGAATTACTTGAAGAATGGGGAGTTCCTGCTCATAAATTAGCAACGATACCAACCGGAATTGACACCAGTTCATTCAAATATCCGGTTAAATGGGACATCAGGAAAATTTACAACATCCCCGAAGATGAAAAAATACTTCTTTTCGTGGGACGGTTAGGCAAAGAAAAAAATATTGATTTTCTCCTACGTACTTTCAAACATCTTTTGGCCAAAAGAACGGATGTTCATTTTGTTATCATTGGAGAAGGAGAGGAAAAAGAGCCCCTTGAAAGTTTGGCGGATGAGTTGGATATAACTAAAAGGGTCTATTTTACAGGGGGGCGAGACAGAAAAGATGTGATTGATGCCTATAACGTTGCCGATATTTTTTGGTTTGCCTCTTATTCTGAAACACAAGGTTTGGTTATTCTCGAAAGTCTCACCGCGGGAACACCCGTTGTTGCCCTTGGTCGCTTGGGGGTGTATGAATTGCTGAAGCGTAAGGAAAGCGGGGGTGTCATGTTGGATGAGCTTGATGAAGAGGCGTTTGTCGATGCAGTTGTAAGACTTTTGAGTGATAAAGAGGAATATGATGAAAGGGTTATGATGGGGAAAAAATTCGTTAAAAAAAATTTCTCCCTTCAACACTCTGTGGAAGAAATGCTAAAGCTGTACAAGATAGCCATAAAGGAATCGGAAACCAAAAAAGAACTAACCGAGACGAAAAAGAAAAAGATTTCCTTGTTTACTCAATCCAATTAACAATTTTCGAAAGGAAGTATAAATGGGCATTGAAACCATCACTGTTCTCATACTTTTTTTGTTAACATATTATCTGATTATATCCGGTAAATTTCAAAGATCACTAGTTGCTTTTACGATGGGACTTATTGTTATGCTCTTGCAAATAAGCGAGGGAATTTCCATTAAAAAGATCAGCAATTATGTGGATTTTAACACGATTGGTATTTTATTGGGCATGATGATACTGGTAGGGATTTTAAAAAAGACCGGTATGTTCCAGTACATTACCGCAACAATCGTTAAGAGTTCAAAAGGGCGTATGTACTTGATTTATATCACCTTGTTATTTGCTGTAGCCCTTTTTTCAAGTGTTTTGGACAATGTGACAACGATCTTGTTGTTTTCACCCGTAGTGTTTTTGATCACCGATACCGCGGGAATCAGTCCGGTTTCGATTATATTTTCCATGATTTTTGCTGCAAATATAGGTGGGATGACTACTATTGTCGGTGACCCACCGAACATCCTTGTTGGAAGTGCTTCCGGAGCCAGTTTTGTTCACTTTCTGTTGGTCATGATAATACCTTCAATATTGATGTTATTAGCGGTTTTGGTTTATTTTCACTTTCGATATCCCCATATTCGCAAGGTAGAGAAATCAAAATTGCAACGTTTGATGGATATAGATCCAAAAAGAGCTATAGAGGATCGTCCTTTATTTATAAAGGGGATTATTGTTTTTGCTCTTGTAATTTTGGGATTCGTTTTGCATGAAGAGTTGGATTATGAAGCCTCTCTGATTGCTTTAACAGGAGCTTCGGTTCTGATGTTACTCTCCAAGATCAGTTTTCAGGAGATTTCACAGGAAGTTGAATGGGATACAATTTTCTTCTTTGTTGGTTTGTTCATTTTGGCAAAAGCCCTGGAAGAAGTGGGAATCATCGGTTCTGTAGCTAATTGGATTAATCAGTTTAGTACCAACCCATTACTGCTAATTCTTGCGGTTCTATGGATTTCTGCCGGGCTTGGGGGCTTTATCGGTGCCGTTCCAGTGGTTACAGTGTTTATACCCATCATTCAACGGTTGCAGGGGGCTATTCCCCAAAGCGAGGAATTATGGTGGGCGTTGGCATTGGGAGCATGTATAGGTGGAAACATGACCATTAGCGGTGCTGCTGCAAATATGGTTGCCGTCGGGTTGGTTGAAAAAACACAAAAGACAAAGATCAGTTTTGTCGCCTTTTTGAAAGAAGGGATTGTTATAACCGCCATTGGGCTTGTGATAGCTACATTCTACCTTGTTTCAAGATGGTATATGATATAATCGATAAACGCTTGATAGGATTGGAGTTATGACATGACAGAGACAGGAATAAATGGCCTAAAAGAATATATCAATACCCATAATCGTTTTTTAATCATTGGACATATTGAACCTGATGGAGATTGTATTAGTTCCGTTTTGTCTTTATCTTACGGATTAAGGAGAATACAGAAAAAAGTTATATCTGCCATAGATAGTCAATGTCCGGCTATTTATGAGGAGTTTCAACCGGTATCACAGATCACTTTTGAAGGGGATATCTGTGTAGAAGATTTTGATGCCATTATCACCGTAGATTCCTCATCACCTGATCGAATGGGTAAATATCAAGGGTTAATGGATAAGAAACCGAATTTTGTTATCGATCATCATGTAACAAACAAACTGTGGGGAAATTATAATTGGTTGGATCTCGAGGCGTCATCCACAGCGGAAATGGTTTACCGGTTCCTCAAAGAATTGGGAATCGAGTATGACCCTGTCCTTGCCACGATCAATATGCTTGGAATACAAACGGATACGGGTTTTTTTAAATATACCAATACCGGATGGCGTGTTATGGAAATCGCTTCAGAACTGATTAAGCAAGGAGCAAATGCGCCGTTTAACGCTTCGATGGTCCTCGAGAATAATCGAGTCCAAGAGTTTTATCTGTTGTCAGAGATGGCAAAAAAGATCAAAATAACTTTAGATGGTACCCTGATTTATTCTTTTATCACATTGGATATGCTGGAAAAAACAGGTTGTACTTATGAGGATGCAGCAGGTTTAATTGGAGAATTGAGATCTATTAAAGGAGTTGAAACGGCTATTTTGTTCACTGAGATGGACAAGGAAGAAATCAAGGTTAGTTTTCGTTCAAAGAAGTGGTTTGACGTAGCTGATATCGCCATTGAATATGGGGGCGGTGGCCATCAAAGAGCATCAGGATGTACAATATATCAAACAATGGATCAAACAATAGATGAAGTGGTGAACAACACCAAAAAAAGAATGGAAACTGTAAATTATTAGAAAAAACTAGGAGGAGAAAATGCCAACAATTACTAAAGAACAGATCGTGGATGCGTTAAAAACAGTTATTGACATAGAAATTGGGATTGATGTTGTTTCATTGGGACTGATATACGACATCGTCATCAACGATGATGATACCGTACAGGTAAAAATGTCACTCACAGTTCCTAATTGCCCCATGGCAAGCATGCTAAAGGAACAAGCCAGAAATGCGGTGGCTTCAGTCGAGGGAGTTAAACAGGCCAATGTTGACCTTGTTTTTGAACCCAGATGGACCCCTGATATGATGGACGAGAGTGCAAAAAAACTGTTGGGGAGATAATATGAATAACAGGCAAGTAATCGTCATAACATCGGGAAAAGGCGGTGTAGGGAAAACAACTATCACCGCAAATCTTGGAGCCGCGTTTGCCAATTTGGGCAAAAAGGTCTGTCTGATAGACGGGGATCTGGGCTTAAAGAATCTCGATGTAGTGCTGGGACTTGAAAACCGGATTCTTTATACCATTATGGATGTGGTATCCGGTAGAGTAGGTGCTTCTGAGGCACTGGTTCGGCATAAAACAAATCGAAATCTATATCTGCTGCCTGCCTCTCAAATAGCCACGAAAGAAATGATGACGGTGGAAGACATGACTAAGGTAGTTACCCGAATCAAACCCGATTTTGATTATATTATTATTGACTCTCCTGCGGGAATTGAAAGTGGATTCCGTAATGCAGTAGCAGCTGCTGACACAGCGGTTCTTGTGACAAACCCTGAATTTACTGCCGTAAGTGATGCCGACAGGGTTTTGGGGCTTTTAGAGAATACACATTTAGGTTTGGATAATGTCTTTTTCATATTAAACAAGGTCAAAGAGAGCATGAATGAAAAGCGTGGCATGATGAAAACAGAAGAAGTGATGAAAACACTTTCCATCCCCATGATTGGGATGGTACCCGACAGTGATGAAGTCTTTATCGGTTCAAACAGGGGAGTGCCTATTGCTTTTGAGCCTTCTCATGATATGAATAAAATATTTACCAATATCACCAGAAGGATAATGGGACATAATATTCCGGTGGAAGAAGATTTTAAATTAGCAAGAACAACTGTTTGGAAATTGTTCTTAAAACTATTCAGATCATAGTTCAAAGGGAGTCATAAATCATGAAACATCATGAATTACAGGTTAAAACCACAAGCAGGTCTCAAGTAGTTGATATAACTTCAAAAGTGCAGCAGGTTATTTATGACATCGGATTACAAAACGGAATTGTGATTGTTTATGTACCTCATACGACTGCCGGTGTAGCTGTCAATGAAAATGCTGATCCGGATGTAAAAATTGATTTTATCCGAAAAATGAGTGATATGGTACCGGTGGATTCTTCTTATAAACACTTAGAAGGCAATTCCGATTCACATATTAAAACGATACTAACCAATACTTCTCAGACTTTTTTTGTTGAAAACGGAAAATTGATGTTAGGGACTTGGCAGGGGATTTATTTTTGTGAATACGATGGCCCTCGAACAAGAAAATGCTGGATTAAGTGTTTGGAAGAATAACGATGGATACAAAAACCTTGTATATATCAGTCAACTCTTCTGAATTTGAACAATCAGAAGAGTTTTTGCGATGTACCAAAGATTTACGAGCCGGAAAGTTAGTTATCTTTCCCACAGAAACTGTATACGGCTTAGGTGCTGTTATCAATCATGAAGAATCGCTTCAAGAAATCTTCAGGGCAAAAGGTCGACCATCTGATAATCCGTTAATAGTCCATATTGGAGAGATGGAACAGATTTGGCAAATCATTGAAAGGGACCCGCCTGAATTATTCTGGAAACTGAGTGAGCGATTTTGGCCAGGGCCCGTTACTTTTATTCTCAAAAAAGCAAAGGGAATTTCAGAGACCATCACCGGTAATAGAGATAGCGTTGCCATTCGATTTCCCTCCAACAGAATAGCCCAAAGATTGATTGCACTCTGCGGGGTACCTGTTGCCGCACCAAGCGCCAATATTTCAGGCTACCCCAGTCCGACCAGGCCTGAACATCTTGAAGAGATGAAGGGACGAGTTCAGTGGATTATTGAAACAGAACCCTTGGAATTTGGTATTGAATCGACTATTATTTCTCTTCTTGAAGAGACACCTGCTTTGTTAAGACCAGGGCCGGTGACCACTGAAAAATTGAAAGAAATGATTCCCGATCTGATTGTCAAAAAGGGTATGACAGAGGCAATTGCTCCAGGAATGAAATACAAGCATTATTCTCCAAATGCCGAAGTGAAATTGATCCCATGGGTGAGAGATAAACAAGAATTAGCAGAGATGGGGATTCGTATGTTCAAGGATTTATGTCAAGATGGAAATTCAGAACAAAAAAAGGCATTGATATGCACGGATGAAACTATTTCATACTACAAAAATGCAAACATTGACTGTATTTCTTTAGGTCCGAGAGAAGATTTGTATCGTGTTGCAAGTAATCTCTTTCATGTTTTAAGGGTTTTGGACAAGAATGGAATTCACTGTGCCCTGATTGAAGGTTTTGAAGAGAAGGGATTGGGAATAACCATTATGAACAGAGTTAAGAAAGCCACTTCGAAATGAAAAAAGG
>JASUTC010000004.1 GCA_030445775.1 Thermotogaceae bacterium
ATTCCCTTCACAATGACCGTTTCAGGTTATGCCCTTGGTTGTTCAATTATCGCCATGTTTGACAGGGTTGGTGGAGGAATATACACCAAGGCTGCTGATATGGGTGCAGACCTTGTTGGTAAAACAGAAGCTAAGATACCTGAAGATGATCCAAGAAATCCAGCAACTATTGCCGATAACGTTGGAGATAATGTTGGAGATGTTGCCGGACTGGGAGCTGACCTTTTGGAGAGTTATGTAGGCGCAATCGTTTCTGCTATTATACTATCTGCGTATATCTTCTATACCAGCATGAACACACAAGCGAGCTTAACAGGCGAACTGGTTCAAAAACTCATTACATTCCCGCTGATTTTCGCTGGAATTGGAGTTATTTCCAGCATCATTGGTATTCTTTTCTTAATTGTGAAAAAGGTATCCGAGAAACCACATAGAGAACTCAATATTTCAACTTGGACTTCAGCAGCTCTAACGATCATATTAACCGGAATCTTTACATATTATCATTTCAACGGAGAAAATCTTCAGGGAATTGGGTTTAACGCTGGTATATTATCTCCATGGTTCTCGGCAATACTGGGTATTGTCAGTGGTATTATAATCGGTCAATTGGCAGAGTATTTCACTAGTTACGACTATAAACCCACCATCAATATCGCCAATGCTTCCAAACAGGGTACCGCGCTAACCATCACACAGGGATTGGCTGTTGGAATGAAGTCAACCTTCTTCCCGGTTATTGTTTTAGCTATTACTACGATTCTTGCTAATGCCTTTGCAGGACTTTACGGTGTTGCAATGGCAGCTATTGGAATGCTTTCATTCGTTGCCGCAACAGTTTCTGTAGATACCTATGGGCCTATTGCAGACAATGCCGGTGGTATCAGTGAAATGTCCAAACTGGATCCAAAAGTCAGAAAAATAACTGACAAACTGGATTCTGTAGGAAACACAACCGCCGCAATCGGAAAAGGATTTGCCATTGGTTCAGCTGCATTGGCTGCCCTTTCACTGTTTGCCTCATACTTGTATTCGCAAGCTCAACCCGGTCAAACAACCGGATTTGAACTGATCCTCAATATGATTGACACCATGACATTAGCAGGAGCTTTGGTTGGTGCAGCATTACCATATCTGTTCTCCGGTATCTTAATTGAAGCTGTCGCAAAGGCTGCCAGGAAAATGGTAGATGAAGTCAGAAGACAATTTAAAAGCGAACCACGCATATTAACAGGTGAAGTCAGACCTGATTATAAAACGTGTATTGAGATCTCATCAGCAGGCGCTTTGTCAGAGATGAAGGTTCCCGCTTTAATAGCCGTTTTAACCCCTATCGTTACAGGATTTATATTTGGAGCTCAGTTTGTAGGTGGGTTGTTAATTGGAACAACGTTATCCGGTATCATGTTGGCTCTCTTTACCGCAAATTCCGGTGGTGCTTGGGATAATGGTAAAAAGTTAATTGAATCCGGCGGAATTGAAGGAGAAGAAAAAGGTGGAGAAGCTCACTCAGCAAGCGTTGTTGGAGATACCGTAGGAGATCCTTTGAAGGATACCGTTGGACCTTCTTTGGATATATTAATAAAAATTATGTCCATTATCTCACTTATTATGGTTTCAATATTTGGAAAATATAATTTAATGGCACTTTTTAATTAATCAATAATTTTAAAAAGGAAAAAAGGGAATGGTGTTAATCATTCCCTTTTTTTATTTTGAATTAATTATTGTATAATGATGCTGAAAAAAAGGGAGGAGAGATTCCATGGATAGAGAAAGTATGGCTATTTTATCTTCAAATTCGTTTAATGCATATCTTTTGGCAATCCTAATTTTTGCAATAGGTGCGATTGTAATTACAATAGTCAATAAAATTTTAAAGAAAAAAGTGGAGGAACTATCACAACAGCCAAAATTCCAAGTTGTGAATTTTGCCTATTCAATATTTAAAAAGACTTTCTTCCCACTTATTTATTACGGATTGTTGATCGGTTCTCTTTCAGCTCTTTCACTACCTGAAGTGATTAATAAAGCGGTTGAATATGTGGGAATAATTCTGTTGACTATTGCAGCCATTCGTTTTATCAATCAACTTATTGATTACTGGTTTGAAATCCTACAGAAAAAAAAGGAAACTACTGCTATTCAAATCCAAGGGTTAAAAGGGCTTTTTACAGTAGCAAAGGTAACTGTTTGGATTATAGGAATACTGATAGCCGTTCAAAACATGGGTTATAATGTGTCAACAGCCATTGCCGGTTTAGGAGTGACCGGCGTAGCGGTTGTATTTGCTGCCCAATCCATCCTCAACGATTTATTCAGTTACTTTTCCATCCTCTTTGATAAACCTTTTGAACCGGGTGATTTTATTATCATAGGTGATATGTCAGGAACCATTCAACATATTGGCGTTAAAACAACAAGGTTAACCAGTCTCACCGGTGAACAAGTGATCATTTCTAATGCGGACTTGACCAACTCAAGGATTAAGAATTATAAACGGATGATCAGACGCCGTATTGCTTATCGTATTGGCTTTGTGTACAAATTAAAATCCGAACAGTTAAAAGAGATTCCTGATTTGATTAAAGAGATCATCAACAAGGTGCCAAACGTAACATTTGATAGGGCACACTTTGTTGAATACGGGGCTTATAGTTTGAACTTTGAAATTGTTTATTACGTTAATTCAAACGATTATCTCGATTATATGGACGCGCATCAGGCAATTAATCTTGAAATAAAACGTGTTTTTGATGAAAAAGGCTTTGACTTTGCTTTCCCAACTCAAACCATTTATAATAATTATGAAAAGACTCCAACCTTTCAATTAGAGGGGTTGGAAAAAAGCAGAACATAGGGGGGATTTCATGAGGAAGTTTTTATTTATCATATTAATTTTAGTTTTTACAAGCACAATGTTTTTTACAAAAGTAATAGAAGTGGGAGGGGTAAATTCAAATTATACAACCATTAAAAGTGCTGTTTTTGAAGCAAATGAAGGCGACGTTATTAGAATTTATGCAGGAAATTATGTTGAAAACTTGAGATTTTCAAAATCTCTCACATTGGAAGGTGTCAACACACATAACGTCGTGTTAAAACCATTGGACACTAATTTGCCAACAATAATGGTTGAAAATTGTAATCTTTTAAACATTTCAGGCATGACCGTATACGGGGAAACTATTGCTATTTCCCTCGCAATGACTAATGCTGAAATCAGTGGAAATAGAATTTATTCAAACAAAGACGGTATACGTGCTGGAACACTAAACCACGAGATTAAGATCATCAACAATCAGATATCAGGTAATTTCAACAACATAAAAAATATCAATACAAATGGTATTATGCTTGTAGGAGTTGGGAAAACAATTATTGAAAACAACAACATCCAATCCTTTGGCTCAGGCATCTATCTCGGAGGGAAAAAACCGGTAAAAATTACTGAGAATCAAATTCACCTAAATTATAACGGTATTTATGCCTCTGGTAATACAGAAGCAATCATTTCAGGAAACAGATTTTATGAGAACAATCGTGCCGCTATATTGTTGGTGTCAAAACCTGTTGTTTCTATTTCATCAAACCATTTTTCGTCAAATAAAATGTTTGATTTGCTGGTTTCAAATGAAGCTTGCGGTGAATTTTTAATTGATTTTTCAGGTAAAATAACAGGCAACTCCAATTATATTGACGAACCTTTTAAGATTTGCCCTACTGATTTTAATTTACCGGAAGACTTTTTTTAAAGGACCGTGAGAAAGAGTTATAAACCTTGGAGTTATATTTGGGGGAACTAGTTATGAACATAACATTTCAATAAATTCAGCTCGTTATGTTTTTGAATCGCTTAAACATCATAAAAAAGAGCGTCATTTTTTATTTTATCCTTATTTCATAGATAAGGAAGGCATGTGGTGGAATCAACAATACTCTTTTAAAATTTTGTCTGGAAATAAAGACCCGGTTATTAATATGGAAAAACACCTTTCCCCTTTTTCATATTCTATGATTGACTACTGGTTTCCTCTGATACATGGCAAATTTGGAGAAGACGGTCAGCTGCAAAAAATACTTATAAAAACTGAATTGCCTTTTATTGGCTCTGATGAACAGGCAAGTTTGACTTGTTATGATAAGATTAAGAGTAGAGAAAAGGCAAAATCCGCAGATATTATTCAGCCAAAATATATTTTTTTCACATACACAAATCAAAAGTCTATTGAAAGGATTAAAAACACCATCATCCATGAAATCGGGTTGCCTTGTTTTATCAAGCCTTCTAGAACGGGTTCATCATTGGGGATTTCTCGAGTAAAAGAGAAAGAAGAAATAAATCCGGCTTTATATTTAGCCTTATCATATGATACTCATATATTAATTGAAAAAGCCGTAGAGAATTGTTATGAATATGAAATAGCCTTTATCGGAAATAAAATGAAAAGGTTTTCAATACCCGGAAGTATTGAATATGAAGATATTTTTTACACTACTCAAGCAAAATATTCAAGTAATACGACAAAACTGAAATCGGTAAAGAAATTAGATCAAAGGTTGAAAAATAAAATCTATAACCAAACAGAGAAAATCATAGACATCTTTAATGTCAAAGATTTAGGGCGTGTAGATTTTCTTTATGACCAAAAAAATGATATCCTATATTGGAATGAAATTAATACAATCCCCGGATTTACCGAAAAGAGTATGTTTCCGTTTCTCTGGAAAGAAATGGGACTTGATTTAGAGGATGTGATTGATTTAATTATTGGGGAATACTTATATTAAGCGGGTTGTTTTTACGTCTAAAACCATACCTGTAGATAAAAGAGGTGATTTGAATGTATTTCGATAAATTTTCTCAGGAAGCTGCAGAACTTTTTCTTATTTCACAAAAAGAGGCAGAACAATTTGGACACAGATTAATCGATGCTGAACACATTTTACTGGCAGTAGCCAAGATTTCATCAAGCACCGTATACGATATACTCGTTAATCAATATGATATAGATTATGAAGATATTAAAAATGAGGTTTTAAAATCCCTAGGACAAGGCTTTACAAGAACATCAAGCATGTCTCCACAAATATCCCCAAGACTGAAGGGCATTCTGGAGATGGCATTTGAAGAATCAAAAGTTTTTGAAACACAAAAGATTGAAACGGAACATGTTTTTCTGGCTATACTCAGACATAACCAGAATGGTGCTGTACGAATCTTGTCCAGACTAAATGTAAATGTCACAACTTTGAACAGGGATCTTTTAACACGCATGAATCCAAAAAAAGATGTGGGATTTGGTGAAGATAAAAAGATAAACAATTATCTAATCAAACAACTTGAAGAATTTGGAACAAACCTAAATGAAATGGCAGAATCCGGAAATCTTGATCCTGTTATAGGCAGGGAAAATGAAATCCAAAGACTCATGCAAATCTTGATCAGGAGAAAAAAGAACAATCCGGTTTTGATAGGAGAACCCGGGGTTGGTAAAACGGCCATCGTTAACGGTTTAGTGGAAAAAATCGTTCAAAACAAAGTACCCGTCATATTAAAAAATAAAACCATTATTTCTCTTGATATGGCCTCTTTGATTGCCGGCACAAAATATCGTGGTGAATTTGAAAAACGGATGAAAAAACTGATAAAGATTATTCAACAGGATCAGAATATCATTGTTTTCATCGACGAAATTCATACCATTGTAGGGGCAGGTGCAGCAGAAGGAGCCGTTGATGCAGCGAACATACTCAAACCGGCACTTGCTAACGGTACAATCAAATGTATCGGAGCAACTACACCTGATGAATATCGAAAAAACATAGAAAAAGATGCAGCTTTAGAAAGAAGATTCCAAAAGATTAGTGTCAATGAACCAGACTACGATCAGACAATTAAAATACTGGAAGGTTTAAAACCAAAATATGAGTTGCATCATAAAGTAGAATATACACAAGATGCAATAAAAGAAAGCGTTAAATTATCAAGAGCTTATATCACCGATCATTTTTTGCCGGATATGGCCATCGATGTAATTGATGAAGCCGGTGCAAAAAAGAGATTAAATGCATTGAAAGTGCCCGAAGAATTTACAGAAATGGAAGATAAAATAGACCTTTTAAAGCAAAAAAGATTAAACGCAGCGAATCAAAATGACTATTATAAAGCGAAGGAGTTGCAGGAGGAGGAAAAAGAATTAAAAGAAGAATTTTCCAGAGAATACCAAGAATGGAAGGAAGAGGCCTTAAATAAAATTGAAATCGTAGGGTTTGATGATGTCGCCGATGTCATTTCAAAATGGACAGGTATTCCTCTACATAAGATCGAAGAGGACGAAAGTAACAAACTGCTCAATATGGAAGCCTCTTTACATGAAAGAGTTGTTGGCCAGGAAGAATCCATCATCGCCATATCAAAGGCCATCAGAAGAGCCAGAAGTGGTCTTAAAGATCCAAAGCGCCCCGTTGGTACCTTCTTGTTCCTTGGCCCTACCGGAGTTGGTAAAACAGAATTGGCAAAGACATTGGCAACCTATCTTTTTGGTAATGAAAGAAGTCTTCTACGATACGACATGTCAGAATATATGGAGCGATTCTCCGTTTCAAGATTAATTGGAGCTCCTCCGGGCTATGTGGGGTATGAAGAGGGGGGTACTTTAACTGAAGCGGTGAGAAGAAACCCCTATTCGGTAATATTATTGGATGAGATTGAAAAAGCTCATCCGGATGTATACAACATTCTTCTTCAAATAGCAGATGAAGGCCGATTAACCGATTCTCAAGGGAGAAATGTTGATTTCAGAAATGTTATTTTAATTATGACCAGTAATATTGGTGGAGAGATTATTAATAAATCTAAAAATGCTTTGGGCTTTGAGATTCAGCATGATGACAACATGAAATATCAAGATATGAAAAAAACCGTCATGAATGAAGTTAAAAATGTATTCAGACCTGAATTTTTAAACCGCTTGGATGATATCATCGTTTTCCATCAGTTAAGTAGAGAGCATATCAGTAGCATCATAGATATCCTGCTTTCGGATTTATCAATCAGATTAAGTGAAAAGGAATTGACTCTTGAATTGAGCAAAAATGCCAGAGAGTTCCTGATTGATCAAGGTTTTGATCCAATTTACGGTGCCAGACCTTTGAAAAGAGCCCTTCAAAGAAACATCGAAGACCCCTTGGCTGAAGAATTGCTGGCAAACAAATTTAGAGAAGGGGATATCATCAAGATCATTTTAAATAAGACTGAGGGCATCAAATTTGTCAAAAAGGATGTCAAAAAAGAAAGTGACAATTATATAGGTGTAGGAACGATTTAATGAAAAAAAAGGGGAATTCATTCGTCTGTGATGTTTGCGGATATGAAAGCGGTAAGTGGTTTGGCAGATGCCCACAATGCGGCGAATGGAATTCAGTAAAAGAAATCATCGTATCAGACAATTCCAGAGGTCCTGGGTCAAATCATCAAGGATTTCTATCTTTAAAAACAGCAAATTATCAAACTATGTCGAGAATTGACTCCGGATTTGAACATTTAAACAGGGTTTTAGGCGGAGGATTAGTGAGTGGTTCAGTAATCCTTATTGGTGGGGATCCCGGAGTGGGAAAAAGTACCTTAGTGACTCAGTTATGCGCTAATTTTAAAAAAAGTTATTATATCAGCGGTGAAGAATCCTTTGAGCAAATCTTTTTAAGATACCAACGGGTCACAAAAGATCATTCAGATGTACATGTTATGAACACTTCGTTTCTGGATACTGCCATTGAACATCTTGAAAGGAATATTGCACAAGACGAAGATGAAAAAGTGGTCATTGTCGACTCCATTCAGACCATGAAATCTTCAGATGTAAATTCTCTTCCAGGTGGAGCCGTTCAAATAAGAGAATGCACCTCAAGGATCGTAGAATTTGCCAAAACAAAAAATATACCCGTCATTATTATTGCGCATATTACCAAAAGCGGACAGATTGCCGGACCTAAATTGGTTGAACATTTAGTGGATGTGGTTTTATACTTTGAAGGGAACAATGAAACTGATTTACGAATACTCAGAAGTGTTAAAAACAGATTTGGCCCAACGAACGAAATAGGTGTGTTTGAAATGAGCGAAAAAGGTCTATTGGAAGTTTTAGACCCTTCTGAGCGATTTTATGATACACAGTCAAACCTTTCAGGAAATTCATTGGGTGTGGTTATTGAAGGTAATACCCCGTTGGTTATTGAGGTTCAAGGCCTTGTCGTAAATGCACAGTTTTCGAGTCCAAGACGATTGAGCAAAGGTATCAATACCGAACGACTTTCATTGATTGCAGCAGTTTTGACAAAACGATTGAATATTGAAGTAGAAAAAAACGACATATATATAAATCTGTTAGGTGGTATTAAAACGACAGATCCGGGGATTGATTTGCCAGTTGCATTGTCTCTCTATTCATCATACACCGATAAAGTGTTTCCAAAAGGCAGTGCTTCTTTCGGAGAAATCGGACTTGATGGGAAAATAAGGGCGGTTTCATTCCCTGAGAAAAGAATCACAGAACTAAAACGACTTGGTTTCACCAAAGTATTTGTTCCAATCAAGACCAAAAAACGTCTGAGTCAACCAGTGTTATCGGACATAGAAATCGTGGAATTTGAAACGCTACAAGAGGCTTTAATAAAAATATTCAGATAATGGAGGTAAAAATATGGCTTTAATTTCGGAATTCAAAGGTGGTATGGAATTTTTGGCAAAGACTGAATCCGGACATGAATTAGTTCTGGATGCAGGGGTGTCTTCAGGCGGTCAGGATAAAGGGGTCAGACCCAAGGAGCTCTTGTTGGTAGGACTTTCAGGATGCACCGGGATGGATGTCGTTTCAATTTTAAAAAAGATGAAAGTAGAAAACTACACCTTGAGAATCGAAGTCGAAAATGAAAAAACAGAAGAGCATCCTGTGATTTACAAAAAGATTCATTTGAAATACATTTTCCATCTGGAAGATGAATCCAAAAAAGACAAAGTGGAGAAGGCTGTCAACCTTTCACAGGAAAGATATTGCGGCGTGTCGGATATGTTAAAAAAATCCAGCGAACTGACTTATGAAATCATTTATGAATAAATCTTATTTATTCTGTACGAAGATTGTCAATATAATCTATTTCAGTGATAAGCTATGAAAAAGTACAAATTAGGAATTGCAGGTTGTGGTATTGCCGCAAGGGAATTGCATCTACCTGCTCTTAAGCAGTTAAAAGACCATTTCGAAATCACAGCCTTACATAACAGGACAAAAGAAAAGGCAGAAGCGCTCTCAAAGGAAATTGAAGGGAATCAAATGATATACGATACCTATGAACAAATGTTGGAAGACGGCCAAATAGATGCAATTGATCTGGCATTGCCAACTGCGGTAAATAAGGAATTTATCTTTAAAGCAATTGAAAATAAAATCCCCGTAATTTGTGAAAAACCAATTTCAACAGATGTAGAAACTGCCATGGAAATCTTGGATTATGTGAACAAAAATAACGGGTTATTGTATATCGCCGAAAATTTCCGCCATATTAAAGTCTTTCAAAAGATAAAGTCGATCGTATTAGAAGGCGTTATTGGCGACCCGGTTTCTTTCATTTGGAATGAGTTTGCTGGTCTTTCAAATGAAAACCAATACGTTAACACTACATGGAGAAGACATCCCGAACACATTGGGGGTTTCCTCTCAGATGGTGGCGTCCATCATATAGCCGGTATGAAAGAAATCTTCGGCCCCATAAAGGATGCCAAGGGAAAAACCAAGCAAATCACTGATTATTTGGGCTCAGACGATAATCTCTATGCAATATTAGAATTTATGAATGGGATCATAGGTGTATACAATGCCTCTTATTCAACAGCCTGGGGTCCTTCACAACATCAGATCATTGGATCAAAAGGAACGATTCTTTGGGATCAAGATAAAATTTACGTCATCACATCAAGTAAAAAAGAAATCATCAAACGAGAAAAAGAAGAGGATTATAAACTGGAGTTTGAAGATTTTCACAAATCACTCACTGAAGGTGTCATTAGAAAAAAAGGAAGCCCAGAAGAAGCCTTGAATGACCTGCAAATAATAGAAACAATCATAAAAAAATAGAGAGAGACGAGTCTCTCTCTAAAAGTGTTTTGTTTCTTCGTAAGCAATTGCATCATACACCACGCTTTCAAGAGCATGTCAAGTCCTCTTCCGGCTGTTTTGTGTGAATTTTCGTTTAAAATGCGTAGTTTACTACAATATAAATGTTTATACATTTCCAATGCCCATTTTCTCCGTTCAGAATGATCCACAATTGGATACGGAGAATCCTGCCCTATAACACAACCTGAATCCTTTTGCTGTTTTTCCGGTATATCAGCCGGTTGATGCACACCATTGCCGACCACCGTTGTTAAGAGGTAAATCATAGTCCATCAACCTTTCTTTAAAATACCTTTCTCCCCATCTCCAATCTATTAACAATTCCTTCCACGTTCATGCTATAATCGTTTACCTTAATCATAGCGCATGAGAGAATTGTCATATTCTGAAATATTATCAACGTAAATAACTACATTAAAATTTGAGGTGATCTTATGAAAAGAAGTTCCTGTATTGTCTTGATTTTTCTTTTTCTTACCCTGATGTCATTTGCTCAACAGGATGCTGTAGACAACCATTATTTGTCATTTGGAGAGGAGGACTATATAAGCGTTTCCCCCGGTGAAAGTGTTTCTATAAATCATAATATACCTGAGGAAATTCTTCAGAAAAATCCCTCAATTGGTTTTTTTGATTCTGACCTTACCTTTGGTATCAATAATATTTTAAAAAGTTCTATGATATTTAACTCTAACGGTAATACGTTGTTTTATGCCCCAACGGATGAGGGAATTTACAATGTCTGTATCTATGTTGATAACGAAATGATCTCCGAATGTATCACTTTTGAAGTTGCAGTTCATGAACTTCACACCAAAGTAAACCTAAATAAAGATCAAGTGAATGTAGGTGAATTAGTCTCCGTATCATTCGAAGATACCCCAGGAAATGAATATGATTGGATAGGGGTTTATAAACACGATGCAGATCATTTTGATTTTTACACCTATGCATATCTCTACGGGGAAAAGGAAGGAACAATTGAACTATATATGCCTGAGGAAGTTGGTAAATACCAACTCAGACTTTTTGAAGATGATTCATATACAATGATTGCTCAATCAGAAACCTTTGAAGTGATTGCCGCCACTCAGGAGGAAACTGATGAATCCACAGATGTATCTCAATATAACACTACTTTGGAAATAGAAACCGATGCGGTATTTCCGGATGAGTTGATTACCGTCAATTATTACAATGCCCCGGGATATGAAACCGATTGGATCGGTATCTACGAAATAGGAGATACTGATGGTTATATCATTGATTGGCTCTACACAGACGGTGCTGAAAACGGGTCTATAGATTTTTATGCTCCTTATGAGCCGGGTAATTATGTTTTCCGATTTTTCCCCAACGATACATTTGATATCATAGCAGAAAGTGACCCTTTTGCCGTTTTGGATGTGGAAACAACCAATCCCGAAGATAGTGATGAAAAGGTAATGGTAAGAAAATCCGTTTTCTGCGAAGCAGTAGAAGAAGATCTGCCTGTGAATGAAAAAATCGATTTCACTTACTCGGATGATTACTGCTATCTTTGGTTGGAATTAGGCGCATTCAAAGGGTCTCATGAAGGAATTTGGGAATGGTATTACCCGGATGGAGAACTTTACGATTCCGTTTATCTTGATATCCCATCAGCCTATGAAAGGGGATTGGAAAGCTTTGACAGTCTCAGTCTATGGTCATGGATCCCCATTAAAGATGAACCCGAAAAACAAGCTGGGATATGGCAAGTCCATTTCTACATTGATGATGAATTAGTACTTGCAAAACAATTTATGATAAAAGAGACCCAATCTTTAAAAAGACCTGTGATAGAAAAAACCGATAAAACAATCCAAATAGGTGAACTGTCATTGACGGTTCCTGTAAATGCTGAATGGTTTGAAGATATTGAATATGAAGATTCGTATTATATCAATTTGGAACCGGAAAGAGAATTTGGTCCTTTGGTAGGAATTGACTTTAGTACTGAAGAGGTGCTTTATGAAGAAGGTGAAGCATATCGGTATCAATCAGATTATTTGCAATTTGAAGGCTGGGATTATATTTCTTATGATGAAGAGTATGATTTAACAGACAGAATCATCGATTTAAAAATAACCGATCAATACGATTCTTACGGTAATATGATCTATATCTTTTTTGTCTGCACTGAAGATGAATATGAAGCGTGGAAAGATAAATTTGTCAAGATCTTAGATTCCGTTCGAATCATAGAATAATTCAAATCAACCAGGGTAATGACTGTAGGATACCTCAGTCATTACCCTGGTTGAGCCTTATCTGTTGTTTTTCATAAACTCAAGTAGCATTTCATTGATTTCTTTCAACAAGTCTATTCTCTCACTCTCCATTTTTGATTCTAAAAGAGCGACCCTCTTTTTTAATTCTTTTATCTCTTTTTCCTGATTGGCAATAATCTCTATGGCTTTATACATTCTGGGTGGTTCACCACTGTGTATTGTAACTGTACCTTCTTCACTTACAGTTTCCATATACTGGGCATGGTTTTCAGAAAGAAAATCGTAGATTTCATCATAATTCTTTCCTTCATTTAATAAATCTCTTATCTTTTCTATCAAGTTAATTTGACTTTCACGGTATAACCTTTTTTTCCCTTCCCTTTTGGCATCAAAAAAATGATTTAATCGTGAAAGAATCCTGGATAAGGTACTATAAGGGATTCCAGTTATATCACTAATTTTACTTTTATTCACCCATTTATCCATCTTAATCACCGCTTTAAAAAGATTTTAATGGTTAACGTTGAATTGAAGGTTACCTTATATATATAAATTATACATCATAAACAAAAAAAAACCTAAATTTTATGGTAGAATCAGAACCCATGTTTTTGGTAAGCCCCAGTTTTAGGATAACATAAACACCCGAATTTACAGTAAAAGAAGTAACAGATTTAAAGGGGACTTTCAATAAGTAAAAAATCACTATTTTTTATCAATACCCCCATGTGTATATGGAAACCTGCTTGCCTTTTTGATTATACAGAATGACACCATCTCCTTCGGGATTAAAAATGTGATCACCTTCCCAATAAAACTCGCCTAAATGTTCCTGACCAAAATAGACTTTAAACGAGCTGTATGGACGGATTAACGTATTCCCAAAAGAGAAACCCCTTTTACTGGAGACACTCAATAAAAACCATCCGTTTAAATTTGTTTCTGACGGCCCAACATTTTTAATCTCAACAAAAAGAGGTTTACCTGAATATTTTACCGTGGCAATCCTGACCAATTCAGAAGATGAGTTTATAACAATTTCAACATCACCTTTAGCCACTTCTTTTTTCCAAAGACCTAATTTTTCAGTCTTTGCAGTTTCTTCAGCAAGCATAAAAAGATCACGATAATCTTCGTTGATAAAATAGGTATCTGAAAAGGATCCATAACCATTGGCGAGGAGATTGAGATTATGCATCACCCATTGACCGTTGACTTTGTACCATAGACAAGCCAACCTTCTGTTATATTTATCCTTTTCAGTCTTATCATAAGTCAAATAGATGGTGGAATTATAAGGGCATAACTTTTTTGTGAATTCAGCCGCTTTTGAAGAAAAATGCGCATATTGAGGTTTGACATTCGGGTTATCAGGAGATAAAACACCCAATAAAGTAATAGTTTCGACTTTACCGTCAAGTTTGATTCGAACGGTATCGCCATAGAGATGTCCAGCCACTTTTGCAACGTCATACTGTTGTGGGTTAATATCATAATTCCAATTAAATTCCATACCGTTTTTGACTAGTGGATTTGCTAAAGCTATACTAACCAGCAAAAAAAACATCAAGATCAAGTTGTTTTTACTGTTCATTTCAAACACCCCCTATGAAACTTGATAAAACCTAAAAGATATATCTGACACCTATACATGCTGAAAGATCAAATCCAAAAGATGGGACCATTGATATGGTTGGAGCAATCTCAAAAAAAGGCTCAATATTAAAATTTCTGTTAATGCTTAACGGATAATAAACGCCAAATGGTACTCTTGCTCGAATACGATAAGCTCCATATTCTGTTAAGCCAACAACCCCCAGATAACTAGCACCTGCTCCTACATATAAAGGAACAGAGTTTCTGTCAATAATGATGAGATCCGGAAAAAGGTATAATAAATCTGCGTGAACGCTATATCCACTAATTCCCCATAAGAAAGAATAAGCTATCCCAAAATCAAATGCCATGTTACGAGAAAATTCATATTTCCCGGATAAACCTGATGGTTCCCCAAAAGCAAGTCCAAGTGAAAAGTTTGCCATTAAAGAAACGGAAATCATTAAAAATATTAGTATTAAAAAAAACCTTTTCATTAAAAACAACTCCTTTACCAATAATTAAAATTTATTCAAAATAGATGATATTTTCCCTTTTTATTTTCTAATTACTCTGACAAATTTATTTGAAACTTTTCATAAATATATTGTACCATATTTATGAATTTCTTGTTCTTGATTTGTAAAATTACCTTATGTTATAATGATTAAACAAAGCTTCCCTCAGCCTCACTAATAGATACATTTTCAATTTTTAATTTTAAAAAAATAAGGAGGAGATTAAATGAAACTCAATAAAAAAAAGGCATTTAAATCAGTTCTATTTATTGTATTCTTCATTTTAGTCCAAGCTTCATTGACTCTTGCCTGCACCGGAATTCAGTTAACTGGTGAAGATGGAACCGTTGTCCGAGGAAGAACCAATGAATGGGGAGACTTTAACATGCACTCACAAGCTGCTGTATATCCAAGAGGAATAGCATTCCAAGGTTTAACACCTGATGGAAATAATGGGATTCAGTGGCAAACGAAATATGGTTTTGTCGCTTTCCAAGCCTCTGAAGGCGTTACCATGGACGGATTGAACGAACAGGGATTATCCGTTGGTGCATTTTTACACAAAGGATTTGCCCAATACAATGAATACGATCCTGAATATGCCTCCATATCTCTATCTCCTATCGATATCGTCACTTATATTCTTTCCAATTTTTCGTCTATTGATGAACTAAAAACGGGTCTTAAAAAGATAAGAGTTGTTCCTGTTGTCGATCCTGCAATTGGTACTGCCTGGCCGGGACATTTAGTGGCTTCCGACAAGCAGGGAAGTTGTGTAGTCATTGAATTCATTGATGGAAAAATCAAAATCACAGACAATCCGGTGGGTGTCATCACAAATAACCCCACCTTCGATTGGCATTTGACAAATCTTAGAAATTACGGCTTCATTTCCAATGAACCATTTGACACCATAAAATGGGGAGAACTTGAAGTCACACCATTAGCGGGAGGCTCTGGAATGCTTGGACTCCCGGGAGATTTTACCTCCCCTTCCAGGTTTGTCAGGGCGGTTGTTTTTAGTCAATACTCACGAAAGACAACCGGTGGTTATGATACCGTGAAGGAACTCTTCAGGATATTGGATAGCTTCAATGTTGGACCGCATCTGGCAGAAGGCTCTGAAGGAAACTCCGGAGACCAAATGCCATCAGCAACACAATGGACAATCGCAAATGACACAGCCAATCTGGTTATTTATTATCACACCATGTATAACCGTAGAGTCAGAAAAATTGACCTGAAGCAAATTGATTTTATCAACGGGGAAAAAACAATCATGCCTTTGGATAAAAAGACAAAAGAAGACATTGAAGATGTAACGAGTGGTCTTAAATAGGACTTACCCCACCGATTAAACTAAAAACCCCTCCAACAGAGGGGTTTTCCATAAACTCTTTATCGTAAATTTTCATTAATTATCTCAAGAGTGTCATTCAAAGTAACAATAAAATCTTTTAAACCCTTTTCTATCTTGTCTATTCTACCCTCAGCGGCATTCCTTTCAAAAACTTCTGCTGACATCATTAGGCCTTCAAAACTTAAATTGGCAGCCTGGCCTTTAATGGAATGAAAGAGATTAATCAGTATTTCAGGTTCTATATCGGAGATGTTATTTTCTTCCAACAGTTTAATTTTCTCAATTATATCCGTTCTAAAAAGTTCTAAGGCATCATTGATTAATTCTTCATTCCCGATTAATCGTTTGTACAAAAGTTCCTTGTTAAAGCGAACGGCATTTTCTTTTGAAGAAAGATCTCTTGTTCCCTTTTCTTCTGAAGTTACAAGATGATCAAATAAGACCTTTTTGATGGAATCAATGGTAACAGGCTTGGGAAGGTAATCATTCATCCCTGCTTCTACGCATCTTTCACGTTCACCATTGATTACACCTGCGGTTAAAGCGATGATCTTCGTTTGCTGGTCGAATTTCCTTATTGCCCTTGTTGCCTCATAACCATCTAATTTAGGCATTCTAACATCCATAAAAATCAAATCAACAGGTTCTTCTTTGGCAATTCGAACCGCTTCCTCACCGTTAACAGCTTCAATAACCTCTACTTGCGGCAAGAATTGGTTGACTGTGGTCTTGGCAAAGAGCATATTTGTAACATTATCTTCAGCTATGAGAATTTTTTTGATTCCATTAACCATTTTTACGCTGCTTTCAGTATTTTTTTGATGATTATTATCTTGGAGATGTTCACTTGATTCCGGGTTTTTAATTCTGGAAATTATCTGAATCAGTTGGGACATTTTTATGGGTTTTAGTATATTCGCAGCTATATTGTACTCTCGGCAAGCCGTTCTAATCTCTTCACCTTCAGAAGAGCTGTGTAAAAGGATAACCGGCAATTCTTCTGAAGTCATCTCAAATTTCTCACGAATGGTTTTAACCACTTCAATACCGTCCATATACGGCATGTGATAGTCAATGATCAGTAAATCAAAATCCTGACTTTGGGTTAGCTGTTCCAAACCTTCAAAACCGTTTTTCGCCTCGTTGACATTAACCCCCAATGATTCAAGATTTTCACGCAAAATCATTCTGCTGTCTTCGTTATCATCAACGATTAGGATATTTCGAATTTCTTCAGGAAGTTTAGTTTTTCTTTCTTCTTCGTCTTCAGCTCTCAATGAAAGTGTGAAATAAAATGTACTTCCTTTTCCCAATTCACTTTCCAACTGAAGCTGTGAATCCATCATTTTTAGCAAACGATTTGAAATAGCCAATCCCAGTCCTGTTCCGCCAAATTTTTTCGTTGTTGAAATGTCCTCCTGTGAAAAAGCATCGAAGATTCTTTCTCTATTTTTTTCTCCAATTCCAATACCGGTATCCTCGACCATGAATGTGATATTGGTTTTCTCTTCATTGGTATCTTTTTTCATGACTTTCAGTTCAACTTGTCCGCTTTCGGTAAATTTAATGGCATTTCCCAACAGGTTCACCAACACTTGCTTCAATCGAACCTCATCTACATAAGCGTATTTTGGCACATTGCTTTTTACATCCAGTAATAACTCCAGCGCTTTGTCCTGAGCTCGGAATTTGACAATATCGATAATATCTTCACATAGCTGTATGATATCCGTTTTTTCCGGGTTTAATTCCAGTTTTCCGGCTTCAATTTTAGAAAAGTCTAAAATATCATTAATAATGTCCATCAGTGAATCAGCTGAATTTTTCACAGCTTGCATGTATTCCTGTTGTTTGTCTGATAGTCCCGACATTTGCAGCAACTCAGAAAAACCGATGATACCATTAAGAGGGGTTCGTATTTCATGAGACATATTGGCCAGAAATTCGCTTTTCGCCCGGCTTGCTTCTATCGCCTTTTCCTCCGCTTCCTTTTGCTTGGTAATATCTGTCATAACAGATAAATACACCTTTTCATATTGATTATCGATAACCTCTCCGGAGATAAGACCTGTAAGGATTTTTCCGTTTTTGGTTTTCAGTTTCACTTCTTTTTCTCTGACTCTACCAGTTCTTAATAGCGTATCCGCCAAGTATTTCTGTTTCTCAGGGTCAACAAAGTAATTTAATTCTCTACTGGTCTTACCTAATACCTCATGTTTCTGATAACCCAGCTTATCAACGAAGGCACGATTAACATCCAGGATTTCTTTAGTTTTTAACGAACTAACTGACATTAAGGCTGGGTTCGAATCAAAGATTTTGGTAAATTTATCCAATGCAGCCTGTTGTTTGGACAGGTCTTTGGAGATTCCATAGATGACTTCTTTTTCGTTCCATTTTCCAAACCACACCTTGGTTTCCACGGGTAATAATTCCCCGTTTTTCTTTTGCAATGGTAAAGGACAGGTTTCTCTTTCCCCCCGAAGCATTTCTGCAAATATAAGCTCTGCCTCTTCTCTTCTGTCTTTCTGGTTGACATCAAGAATGTGTAACTTTGACAATTCTTCCTGACTATAACCAAGTTTGGTTGATACAGCTTGATTTGTATACAAGATTTTTCCATCCAGCGTACCCACAAAGATCAAATCATCCATACTCTGGAAAAAATGATTAAAATTCTTCTCGCTGGTCTTTAATCTTTCTTCTGCCTTCTTTTTATCCGTGATATCAATCGCTGAACAAACAACATATTCTACTTCTCCGTTGTCATTCAACTTTGGTGTTTTGATCACCGAAAGCAAACGATTTTCACCACGACTGTCAGGTACCCATTCTTCATTCTCAACGGGCACTTTTTCAGTGAAGACCTTTCGGTTGCCTTTACGACATTGCATGACTACTGACTTCGGTAATAATTCATTCATGCTCTTAAAAGCTATTTCTTCCTTTGAAACGCCCAAGAATTCTGCATGGGCCTTGTTTACAGCACCATAAGTGTACTCATCCAACAGATACCAAACTTGTGTATTAATATTATCCAGCAGTACCCGTTGAGATTCTTCTGCTTGTTTGATTTTGTCAATATCAACTTGTACGCCAACCGCTCGAGAGGGTTTGCCGTTTTCATCTATTTCAAAAGCTTTACCTTGGCTGGAAATCCATTTGTAATGACCATCTTTACATTTTAATCTAAATTCCAATGAATATGGTTTGGCATTCTTTAAATACTCAAATAATATAGGGAAAATGCGCTTCTTATCTTCTGGATGCGCCAATTTCTTCCAAGTTTCAGTTTCCATTGGTATCTCGCCAGGGTCATATCCCAACATTTTAAAATAACCCGGACTAAAGTACATTTTGTTGTTGGTCATATCCCAATCCCAAAAACCATGTTCCACAGCATCCATTGCAAGTTGGAGTCTCCTGTTTATCAATGCCATTTTTCTCTCTGATTCTCTTTTTTCCGTTACATCACGAACGATTCCGGCAATTTTCTTATTGTTATCAGAAGTATCCAAAGTGAAAGTGCTAATCTCCACATATCTTTTCTCACCGGTTTTTGTTATAATCCTTACTTGGGAGATATCTTTTTCCCAAGCTCCTTCTCGCTTCATTTCTTCGATCTTGTCCAATGACTCAGGATGAATAAACTCCCAGGATTTTTTCCCGATGACTTCATCTCGGTCAAATCCATGAATCTCTAAAAAACTATCGTTCACATCTTCAATAATCCCATCAAAGGAACGTATATACATCCCATCTCGGGAATTTTGAAACAACTTTTGAAAACGCTCAACATTTTTTGAAAGGTGTTGTTCAAATTGTTTTCTGCCTGTAATATCCATTACTATTCCAGCCGTCATCAGTGGCTGTCCATCTTCGGATCTATCAATAACACTTCCACGAATTAAAATCCAAATCCAATTTCCGTTTTTATGTTTCATTCTCATGTGACCTTCAGAGAATTTCTTCTCACCTGAAAAATGCATCTTTATCTCGTTTCTCCACATATTCAGATCATCGGGATGTGCTAACTCTTCCCATTCTTCAATTGAAGACAAGTTGATCTCCTTCAAATGATAACCGAGAATTTCTGCCCAATCTTCGCTTACTTCCACCTTGCCCGTTTTTACATCCCAAAGCCAAGTTCCCACATTTGAACCCTCAATAAACTTCTTATATTTTTCTGTTATTCCTTTCATAAGATATCACCTGTTTCAAAATTGGTTTTACTTTACCGTACCTGCACTTGATTAGTAAGATACTTTTTTGCTATTTAAGTCAAACTTCTCTCTTAAAATATTTTAATCATACCACATGATGGTATAAGCAACTTTATATCTTAACAGATATGATACACTCATTTCACTACTATTTGATATACTTGATACCATATCCTATCTTCTCGTTAATAAATATATCACTATAACTGTAACAACACTGTTATGGAATTTTAAAAACAAATTTTTGAGAATGTTCTGCAAAACTCCAATGGTAGTCCCACAACTCCAGCTCTTAGGAAGGAATATATAGTTTTTCAGCAGGACATAATATAATCAGATGTTCGGATTCTGGAAGAACTGAACTGATGTTTCATTTAAACGACTCCTTTATTTGAGAAAAAAACTGTCCGAAGATAGTCATATTCATTGGTTATTTGATTTTTCTGTTAGAAAAAAGAATTGAAATCGCAGATTTCAGGCCTAAAAAGTGAAATTCCTTAGCAAATGTACAATGACGCACAACTTGAGTTATGTAGAGAATATTATCGACTTTGAGCCGTTATGAATGTCAAAACAATAAAAGAAAGATATCTTAAAAGATGCCGTTCATCAATATTGGAAAATGATGTTTTTCAAACAGGTGGATGATGAATACGCTGAACTCCAAAAACCACAAGAAGAATGGGTTGAAGAACAACGGGAACTCAGAGAATGGGATACAGAAGATAAGTAGAAATCCCTTCCTCTTTTCTGGACACCGCTTCTTACTGACTATTCCAGAGTCTCTTACTGGTGGCGGGGGGCTGCTTAATTCTGAGTGTCAAATTCAATTCGTCAATTGAGGGCTTGTTGATTCCCCCTCATAACCTGTAAAGGTACTTAAAATCATACTTAAAAATCAACTTCCTGTCATAACATAATAATTATAACATAAGAATTGAGTGAAAATAAACCTTGTTGTATAATATACTTGCCTGCAGAAAAAGGAGTTGATAATAATGAGTGATATGAGACTTTATAGTGGAAAATACAGCTATACAGGAAAATATAAACAACAGGATGATGGCTCCAGTATACTGGAAGTCACTGACTTTGAATATGATGGCAAGTATTTTCAACCCTCTGAACAATTGAAATTGAAAATAACTCAAAGAGATGAAGGAGGCGGATGGATTTCCATCAGCGATGAGTCAATCGGAGTTAATGAGGGTGGAAAAGACCTTGAAGAAGCCCTTGGAAACGCCTTCATGGATGCCGCATTGCAGTACGAAGAGTTAGTAAACGATGAAGAGCCTATGACCGAAAAGCTGAAAACCATAAAGGATAAAGTTAGTACATGGTTGGTGCATGCCATTGACAGCAAGGCTCAATAAGCAGATAAAGAAAGCCCTTAAGAAAAACGGGTTCAGAAAAATACCAACACATCACAATCGTTATCGATATTATACCTTGGCAGGAATAAAGTCTCCGGTGAAAACCCACATTAGTCATGGTTCTAAGGATTATGGAGATGATTTGTTATCAAAAATGGCTGACCAGTTAAAACTCACAAAAAAAGAACTCCTCAGATTCATTGATGGTGAGATGTCTCAGCAGGAGTATGAAGAATACTAAAAGATAAAGGAATTCTTTAACACATTCAATAAAAATCTCTGCCTAATAACATGTTTTCTTAATCAAAATTTCTTTCTACTTCAGACTGTGTTTCTTTAAAGTTCTCTTCATAAGTCACACCTGAGTACCAGTCCATTCCGGTTCCTGCTGGAATATTTCGTCCGATTATTACATTTTCTTTTACACCAATGAGTTCATCAATAGCACATTTCAAAGCACTTTCAGTTAATACTTGAGCTGTCTGTTGAAAGGATGCTGGACTTAGCCAGCCTTCTCTTTTCAGAGATGCTTTTGTGATTCTCAGGAGCTTCCTTCTATACTTTACTGGAGTTTTCAAATTGATCTGATATACCAGTTTTTCATCAATATTCTCGCTAAATACTTCCACATCTTTAATCCCTGCATCAATGAATTCTTTCAAATTTTTAGTTGTGATTTCTTCACCTTGTTTAGCTATTTCGTCTTTAATTCCATTTCTTTTTACCAATACATGCTTTAGTAAGCGCTTTTTAAGGGCTTTCTTACGGTTTTCGTTCACTTTGGCATTATTTTTCAGCAAGTATCTCAATTTGCGAGTGCGATGTGGTTCAGTATTCACTTGACAAAAGCAGAAAATCAAGCAAATTCATTTTTTCACCTCACGATTTTATAATTTCTCGTTTCTTAATCATTATAAAATCCAGAGACCCGTTTAAATTCTGGATTACGGGTATGATTCTGCGGCGAAAAACTTCAGAAAAATTCTAATAGAAGAATCTAAAAAAATTTTTTCGGAAACATCGAATTATGATTGACAAATTTGAAAGTTGAGTTAGCAGCAATAAAAAAAGAGAGAGCTTTTTCAGCCCTCCCTTTTAATTGAAGTCTTATGATTGGTATCTGTCGGTTTGCTACATCTTAAATAAACTACCGAGTCATACCATCGATAAAGTAACTTAAGAGTGGTGGCGGCGGTCAGATTTGAACTGACGACTCTGCGGGTATGAACCGCATGCTCTAGCCAACTGAGCTACACCGCCAAATTGATAAAAAAATGGTCGCGGGGACAGGATTTGAACCTGTGACCTTCGGGTTATGAGCCCGACGAGCTACCAGCCTGCTCCACCCCGCAACGAATAATGTTGCTATTTATAATCGGGTATTGTATGTATCTCATGGTGCCGAGGGTGGGAATCGAACCCACACGATACATAGTATCAACGGATTTTAAGTCCGTAGCGTCTGCCAATTCCGCCACCCCGGCTTTTCCGTTTGGTACTATATCATAAACAACGGCTCTTGTCAATAGGAAACACTGTTTTTAAATTAAATCTTTAATAAGATATGATTTCCCTTAGATAATCGGCAAGTATTTGGCCTTCAGGATGAAGTCTTAGAAAGATATGTATGAATATTATTGATTTTTGCTATTTATTACTGATAATAATGAATTAAAGCCCATATTCTTCGGTATTTGCCTTTTTTCTAAAAATATGATACAATTATAATTGACTAATAATGAAAAAAAGATTATAAATAATAAAATTTAAAGGAGCGTGTTTTATCTTGGAGATCAAAATCTTTTATCATGACATGGAATTTGAAAAAAAAGAATATGTGAATTTTTTACACAAACATTTGGGTAAGTATGGCGATGACAAAGAATTAATCGAACAATCTATTGAATATGCATTGGATAGTGAAGAGGGTAAAGGCGGTTTTGTCGTTGGTGGTTATATTGACGATCAACTCGTTGGTTGTGTTGTCATCAATGATACGGCTATGAAAGGCTATATTGCCCAACATATGCTGGTTTATATTGCAGTCCACAAGGATTATCGTGGAAAAGGTTTAGGAAGAAAACTTCTGGATAAAGTAGTTGAGCTTTGTAGCGGGAATATTGCCTTGCATGTTGAATATGATAACCCTGCCAGATTTTTGTATAGAAGATTGGGTTTCAAATCTAAATATGCCGAAATGCGCTACGAACAAAAAGGTGAGCGAGCAAGACAAAAAGAGATGGAAGCTAGGATTATTAAGAAGTATAAGAAGAATCCCGAACTCGTTATGGAAACACTTGATTGGCTGGATACACTTGATTTTGATGATATTGATACCCTTGAAGAAGGTTTTAAGGAATATCTTAACAAGCTCGTGTTATGGGCAACAGATTGGGAAGCAATATTTGAAGACAGGGACAATAAATTAACCAAGTTTGCAACAGCCTTTGACAATCTGATTAATCTTCCCTATGAGCAGCAAGTCCTTTTGAATAGAATTGAAAAAGAATTTTATCAGGCAATTGAAAGGGTAGTAGAAAGTAACGATTGGGATTTTGCATGGGAAGAATTTTTAATCCTGATGGAAGCAGCCAAATGTGTGAAGAAGAAAATTAAAAAAGGGGATATTTAGAAGAAGTTTATGAATTGATGGGCGACTTTTGAGTCGCCCATTTTTAAGTGCTTTTACTTCAAAGGTAAACAAACTATCTGTTTTACTGCTGAATGAAACAACTCTCCGGCATGAACACTTTTAATAACTATGGCAGTATCTAACCCTCTTCCTGTTCCGGCTGCTGAGACGATATCTTCATATATTGGGATCAATCCGGCATCTGCAGCCATAATCATATCCTCGAATATCACTTTTGTTCCTTGGGAAAAGATACGAAGAGTGTCTGCAATCATCCTGTGGGGATACATCCCTCCATATTTTGCAGAAAAACTTTTCTCAATTCCCGTAAAGGCGTGTGTAGCAAAAAAAACAGAGGCGTTTTTTGTCTCCTGTAAGCGTTTTATCGTTTTGGTATCCATTTCGTTTTTACCCGGTTCTTTAAACCCGTATGAGTGGCCAATGACAACTAAATTGATTTCATCATCTATCATGTCTAGTGCCATTTCTGCTGAATATCCGGTTGTTGAAGAGATTAATAACGTTTTGCTTTCAATTTTTTTTGCGGCTTGGATAGATAATTCAAGGGTTTCTTTAGTATTTTCCTTGCCTGGGGTTTCAAAATAAACGGTCTTTGCTTCGATCATTTTCTCACACTCCTACATTAATGGATTAAACCTAGTGTTTTCAAATAATCTCTTGCAATATTTTCCGGTTCTGCTTCGCCGATGTCCACCAGGAAATTCAAACGCCGAATGATCTGAGGATTCAAGTATTTGTTTAACGGCCTTAGAATTTCCTGAATATCGGGATATTTATTGTGAATCTCTTCTCTGACACAAACTGCCGGATTATAAATCGGGAAAAAGGTTTTGTTGTCCTGAAGGACTTTCAGGTTATATTTATCCAATTTCCCGTCTGTTGAAAAAACCATGGCCACATCGATATTGCCTCTTGATAGTGCTTCATAGGTGACACCGATTTCCATGGTTTTGACGTTCTTTTTACTGATGACCATACCGTAATGCTCGGCCATGGCAAAAAAACCATCCGGTCTTTCAAAGAAATCAAAATTAACGCCAAAGATCAACTTGTTACTCTGATTAATATAATCAGCAAGATCACTTAAGGTTTCTAAATTGTTTTCTCTTGCAAATTCTGCTTTGATCGCTAATCCATAGGTATTATTAAAGTCGATGGCATCGTACCAAACAATCCCATTTTCCAAAAGGTCTTTTTCTCTGACCTTTTCAAGCAACAGAACAGGGTCATCGATGATGTCCTGTTGTTTTAAATACGCCATCCAGGCTGTTCCGGTGTATTCAACGTATAAATCAATTTGATCGTTCACCAAGGCACTTCGGATGATAAAAGAACTCATACCATCTTTATAATCTACTTGATACCCGGCATTTTCCAATAATTCCACAACCATGCTTCCCAATATGTAGCCTTCGGTAAAACTTTTTGATGCCACTCTGATCTTTTCTGCACTGATGGTCGTTAATGAAAATAAAGCGATCAGAATGGTGGTGATTATCGTTTTTTTCATGAAAATCTCCTTTTCAAGAGTTTATTAGAAATACTTGCTGCTGGAAAAATCTGTTATTTCCGAAAAGGGGATGTTAAAAACCAGAGGACCATAAACATACGGTGTATAAGCGTATTCTTGAAAAACGATGATTAGTGATTCGTCCTGCAGGTAAAACTCAGCGCTGTCATCCAGACCTTTAAAGTCAGTGAACTCAAAAATCGGGATGTCTTTTTCCTTAACGGTTTCAAGCATAAAACCGTTAATCACTGAAAGGAAGGTCTCACTCACTGTGAACAGCTCGTTTAAGCGGAGTTTTTTACCCGTTTCAAGATCAAACACAAAGCCAAGATACAAATGGGATCCATGGGCAGACCTGTAAGTGTAAAGGTACTGATCCATTTTAAAGCTGATCATTCTTTGGTTTTCAAAGGTTTTTGTTGCCTGGGAATAATAATCCGTCACATCCCAATGACTGAAATCGGTTTCCACATCGACAGAATTCGTTGTTAATAAACTGAATGATTCAGAATATAACGTTTTGTTGATGGTGTTAAAGGCTTCATTTTCCTCCAATAGAGAAAAGGTTGGTAATTGAATCTTCATGGTTCTTTCTGTCAGTTCTTCTGTTTGGCCGGAAAAAACAGTACCCAATAACAACATGCCAAACAAAAGCATTATTGTAACTTGTTTTTTGTTCATAAAATCCCCCTTTTTGTACTGTATTTTAAAGTTTTGAAGCGATTACATCTGCAATATAAATACCAGACATGGTTGCTTGAACGATTCCCCGTGTATAACCCGAAGCATCTCCTATCAGATAGACGTTTTCTTTCCCGAGTTTAAACGGTTCGTTGAAAACGGGTTTTGTTGAATAGAATTTTGCTTCTATACCGTATAAGAGATTATCCGGATTGTTGATCCCGGTAATCACCTTTGACATTTGTTCAATAAAGTGTTCAATGGAGTTTGCAATTCTTCGGGGCAAAATCAGATTTAAATCACCGGGACTGGCTGTTTCAAGAGTGGGAGACAGAAAGCCTTTTTGTAGCCTCCTTTCCGTCGTTCTTCGTCCTGAAATAAAATCTCCGTATCTTTGCACTAAGATTTTCCCTGTCCCTGCTAATTTATTAGCCAGTACGGATAAAGTAGATCCATACACATAGGCATCTTTAAATGGCTCTGTAAATCTTTGTGTGACCAAGATGGCGAAATTTGTGTTCTTTGATTTTCTGTTTAGATAAGAATGCCCATTGACTAACGAGAAATCTTTACCGCCTTCTCCTACAACATATCCTTTTGGATTGACGCAAAACGTTCTGACAATTTCCTCGGTTTCAGAATAACCCAATACTTTAAACTCATAAAGCAAATCTGTCAGCCAGTCTGTGATTTCAGAAGGGACCTCATATCGAATACCGATATCTATTTTGTTTTCTTTGTAATCAATATCGAAACGGTGCAATAATTTCTGAATCTCTTTTGATGACTTGTTGTCATAACGACCCGATGCGATAACGACGTAATCATATTCATCGATGGTATCAAAATCAAAGAACTGGTTAAAATGAAATCGGATCATGTCACTCTTTCCGTTCAAATCAAGTTTGATTTCTTTTAAGATCTCCTGGAGAAGATCCGTACCAATGTGATAAAAATCTGACAATCTTAATAAAAGATTGTTCTGTCTGAATCCAAGTTCCAGCTGTTTCACTCTTTCATCTGTTATGTTGGCTTTTTCTACCTTTTTACCCCTTGTCCAAAGGTGAACTACATCATCGATATATTCTTCATATTTTTTCATTCCAATCATGTCACAAATATCGCCACCGATTTCAGGTGATAAAGACAACTTGCCATCACTAAAAGTTCCTGCACCGCCAAATCCCTTTATTACATCATTGCTTTGAATTCTTTCCTGGAGATCTTTCCCCTGTTCAAAACAGTCGATGGTTATGTTTTTATGAGAATTTTGACTAAATCTCATTAAAAACCCAATTGCTGATGTTCCCGATCCCACTAATGCTATCTTTTTCATTTTTCGCCTCCAAAAAACCCCCTTATAATAGTCATTTTACCAAAAAAGAAGCAGGAAAAGAAATACTCATCTCTAAAAAACGATATTTTCAAAAAAATTGGTATAATGTGTTTAAGGTGGTGATTTTATGACAAGAATTTCCTACAGTGTTCTCATTTTCTTCTTCGTATCACTTACATGTCTGTTTGCATTTGAACTCGAGGCGAGTACTACAAATAGTGGTGTTGTAAAACTTTACGAAGATGCTACTTGGGAATGGATCATACAACCTCCTGAATACTCCGGTTTTAATGATCCTGATACAGATTTAAACCCCACATCGGAAGTAGAGACTGTACCTTTTGATTTTAAAAACTTCTCATCTTTTCCGGTTAACTATATCGGTAAATGGACTTGGATCACGGGGGAAGTCTTTATGATATACGAAGAGGAAGAGGGAGAAATTATGAGAATTAAGGCCAGAAAAAATAAAGACAGTTGGATACAGCAATATGGAGATGTTCTGGTTGTTTTTTACGATGGTCCCACACTTAAAGAAGGGGATAAGATTGAAATCCTTGTTGAATATAGGGGTGTTGGTTATAAATACTATTCAAGTGTACCGGTATTTAATTATAAGGAAGAAAGTCAAGTGAGGTTTTTGGAATAAAAAAATGAGCGCAACGGCTTTCCCGGAATCTGAATCTATAATTATTAGTCGAGTGAATGTATGCAGGAATGATAAAAATCAATCAGGATAACCCACATTTTTGTCAGAACATTCCAAGATAATAACCATCCGTAAAAAGCTTTCTGCGCTCAAGTCCGTACTTTGTTTTCTTGAAATCTACTCAAGGGGTGAGGCATGATTTTGCTTTGTATATATAAAGACGGAAAATGTGTTGGTTTTTTTCATTTGGGGTTTTTTATGATAGAATTTCTTAAATAAATATGTATAAACGAGTTGATAATGATGATTGTTATAAAGCATTTTTTTGATTTCCTTTTTTCTTTGGTTTTGATCATTCTAATTTCTCCCATTCTGTTGATCCTTTCAATATTAATTAAACTTGATGATGGAGGAAAAATCTTTTTTTTACAGGAGCGTGTTGGTAAAAACCGCAAAGTATTCAAAATCATCAAATTTAGAACCATGGTAGAAAATGCCACAAAAATGAAAGGAGGCTATTCAGTATCTGAAAATGATCCAAGGATTACAAAAATAGGACGTTTTTTAAGAAAAACAAGCTTAGATGAGTTGCCACAATTATTTAACGTTTTAAAAGGGGATATGAGTTTTATTGGACCAAGACCTCCTTTAACGTTTTTTCCAAAAGATTATCATCAATACGAAAATTGGGTAATTGAACGTTTTAAGATGAGACCAGGAATAACTGGATTGGCTCAAGTAAATGGAAGAAACGATATTGATTGGTATGAGCGATTTAAGTATGATGTTGAATATGTCAAGAATTGGAGAATCACATCAGATTTGAAAATTCTTTTAAAAACAGTAAAAACCATTTTTAGTAAAAAAGGTGTTTACTCCGAGCATAATAAGGTATAGGAGAAAAAATGGAAAAAATCCTCTTAGTTGGTGCTGGTGGTCACTGCAAAGTCATTATTTCAATAATTTTAAAAAACGGTAATTTGGAAATTTACGGAATTTCCGACGAAAAAGAATCACTTCACGGAAAAAATATTCTTGATTACAAAATCTCTTTCAGCGAAAAGAACTGGTGTGAAATTAGAAAACAGTGTAAAAAGGCTTTAGTCGCTTTTGGTAATATTGATATCCCTTATCAAAGAAAAAAAATATTCGAAAAACTTAAAAAGAATCATTTTAAATTACCAATTATAATTTCCAAAGATTCAATCATAGCAGACGATGTAAAAATAGGAGAAGGGACTGTTATCATGCCCGGAGTTGTTATTAATCCGGGAACTGTGATCGGGAAAAATTGCATCCTAAATACAGGATGCATTATCGATCATGATTGTAATATCGGAGATCATACACATATAGCTCCCGGAGTAACTTGTAGCGGTGGTGTCTTAATTGGTGAGCTTTGTCATATTGGCACCGGAGTAACTATTATCCAGTCAATCAATATTGGAAATGAAACATTAGTTGCTGCCGGTGCAGTAGTGATTAAAAACATCCCTAAAAAAAGCAGAGTGAAAGGTGTACCTGCAAGGCATTTTTGATTTTCAATCCTCATTCTAATAAGATTTTTCAAATTATTTAAAAAATCTTATTATTTTTTATCAGTTATTGTAATCCCAAAAATATGCATTGTGGGAACTACCGGTAATTTGATGTATTCAATTTCTTCATCTTCAACCGGTATATTTTGATAATAAATTTTCGGATTTATCCATTCTTTCAAATCTTGAGAATTATATCGATACGGTAATTCTAAAGCGACACGGTCTTTACTCACACCGCTTTCGCACCAATCAGGAAAGGTGAGTTGAACATACTCTTTTCTGATCTTATTTCCATCATTATAAGCAATTTCCAATTCTCCTGAAAAGCTTCCGTGGTCACAACTTCCGAGTATATACATATTTTGTCCTTTTTCTTTTATTTCAATCATTTGCCCATTGGCAAGGATATTATCTTGATTTTCTTGAAAACCAACTTTAAATGGAATTTTCTCCAAACTAAAAAGTGCATTTTTCAAGGTCTTTTTTAAAACATCTTCCGGATAATATGCACCTTTACTGCCTCCAAAATTATCAAAATTAGCCGGTTCTAAAGAAGTTCCTATACCATTGTTGTTGAAAACATCGATCAGATTTATCATAATTTCTTTTCCTGATTCGCTTTTTATCAATTCAGATGTGTATTTTGTTTCTTCTGTAGATTCATTTTCTTCCAGATCTATTTGAACATCTGAAAACATAAAAGTGAAAGGGAGAATTTCCTCTTTAACTCCATAAAAATCAAAAAGATATGGTTGTTCTTTTTTGGAATTAAAAGCCCACATTTTCTTCGATTGTAAATTTGGGTCAGAGTATATCTGATATTCGATAACTGGTAAAAAAAGCAATTGATTTAAAAAGGCTTCGTTCTCAAATTTCGCTGAAAAGAATATTTTTGTTTCGGAATTCTTTTCCTCTTCAGATTTGATAATCGTACCCAAATAAACCGGCGATTCAGCAAAATGAGTTTCGTTAGAAGTTTTTGAATCGGCTAAGGATAAAGAAAAAGTACCGTTATTCAACCGTCTTCCCAATAAAAAGACTTTGTACTCACCTGGAGCTATTTCGATTATGTCTCTTAATTTAAAAGTGGTTCCCGCCAAACCGGATATCCCATTTTCAACTCTGTTTTCAACATTTGAAAGTCCGTAATTCATATTTTCAATCTTGATTAAGACAGGAGCACTTTTTTTTACAACCTCTATCTTTGATAATTTGGCGTATTCTTCCGGAATTCTGTCTAGTAAAGATTTACTCAAAAGGAATGAAATAGTGGATTCAGCACCTGCATTTCTATTGATGAAGATGCTCTCAAGCCCATCATAACCTTCACCGTTTTCTCCTATCATCGCTCTATTTAAATGATTGTTGCCATAAAAAAAGCCGTGAAGTATAGCCATCAAGATTGCATAATTTTCATCCTTTTCCACCTGATACAGATAGTATAAAGAACTGACTGCAGCTTCTATACCATAAGCTATCTGAGGGAAAAGTGCGATATTTGAACTATTGTAATCATATAAAGGCCCCATGTTGATCATGTGGGGATAAAGGTTATTAGCCATATTACTTGCTGCCTGATAGTATTCCTCTTTTTGTGTTATTTCATAAGCCATTGCCAATGCCTGAACCTGTCGAGACCCCCAACTGTGAAAATTGAATTCATCCGTTCCCTCATCAATAATTTTGTTGAACAGTACATCTGTTTGCTTATTTAAAATCCCGTCACTAACCTGTTTAATAATATCTTTTAACTGACTATCTTTCGAATAATGGTATAAATTTGCAAGGCCTATGATATATAGTGAGGAAAGGTCTGTATAACCACGAATCAACCCCTCTGAATCCAGTTCATTCTTAAAAAGCATTGCCGTTCCAAAGACTTGTTGATAATAATAAGATGCATCAAAAGATTCATCCTCAGAAAAAAGATTTAAGGCTTCAGAAATCAACCATAGCGCCCTTAAAGCCCACCAACTTTTTGATGGACGACTGGTAATTCCGTTTTTGTTGAGCTTGCCATCTTCAAACAAAAAATTATAATAATCTCCTTCTACAGTCCTGAAATGTTGGCAAAATTCTATTGTTTCCAAGGCAAGTGTCTGATACATATTTGCCTTTTCGGTGTTTTTATTGACATATTCCGTATATCTTCTTAAAAAATAGACTCCTGCACGTGCGGTATCATCCACACAAGTAATCCCTTCTCCCGGCGCTTCAGCATGAACAAATTTCCCGCCTTTTGTGTCTGCATAGATCACATAACCAATAGCTTTATCGTCTCCAATCTGAAATTCCTTTCTTAAAAACATCAGATGATTTTCATACGGATCAACCTGTAAATCAACATTTTTATTTGAAAACGATAATGAAAAACTTATCGTTATTAACGTTAAAACAAGTATTCCTTTGGATATCTTATTTGCCATGATTAAGCACCACCAATTATAATAGGGGTTGTTCATATAATTATTATCACTTCAATGAACAACCCCCGATTTAGATTTTTAGAGATTTTATTTGGTCATATAAACAGAATCAATCTCAATAGCTCTTTTTTCCAGGTATTCGATTGCTTCTGCTTTTGTTTCGAATTCCTCTAAACCAAATATTCTTCTGAATACAACATTATCACCAGGGAAGAAATGTTCAACGTTGTGTACTGCATCGGTTGTTACGATTCCCTCAGTAGCCTCAAATGCGTTAAATTCTCCAGGCATCCATCTGAAAATTCCATCTCTGAATTCCCTGCTCTCATAAACCCAGATATTGCCCATAACAAAATCGTAAAAATCTGAAGAAACAACGGGTTTTCCAATGGATAAAGCATAGGCACAAGCATTAAGTGTCTCCGAATAATTAGCTCTCCACGCTTCGGGTGAAGAGAAAATATAAGTCGCTCCCCACCATAGAGGTTTCATTGAATCAAGTGCATCGAAAACAATATAAGGTTTGCCATTGACGTATTCGATGGCGTCTCTTTCAAACCAATAATCAAAGGGAGTTATGTTTAGTTGTTCTGCAAAGACTAACCTCCTGGGAAGAGGCATCATATGCTTGGTTGTTTCTGTATCAATATTGGTAAGAGCCTTAGTTGACATCATTTGAAGTTTCATCAAATCTGCATATGTGTCGAAGACAACATTTGTTTCTACAAACGTTTCACCGTTAGCCAAGACCATTGTTATGACTATCTGGTGTACTCCGATAAATGTTTGTGATTCCAAATCGGTAACAAACGTAACACCTACAGGACCATTTCCAGCAATTCTAAGCGAATTGACTTTGAAATTATAAGAAGTTTTCTCTTCGTGCTTATTCCCCAAATCGCCATCTGCCCAATAAGTACTACCTTTCCATCCTGCTATTCTAAGAATTCCCAGTTCATTGTAGGCGGCTTCTTCATGTCCCTTATAGTTTACATAATTAGCAAAACCATGATTATCGATTTTTACGTCACTAATCAATTCTCCACCTGAAACGAAATATTCTCCATCTTGTTCCGTAACTTTTAAAACCGAATTATATTCTGTTGGATAAATTGACCAATCATCACTGATCACTATTTTACATTGTTCTTCCATGAAAAAACTGATTTGATCGTTAGAGGACAGTTTTCCATCTCCATCCAAGTCATCAATTTGATGTTCAATGATATTCCCCTCTAAATCTTGAACTGAAATTGAATCCCAATTGGCATCAAAATCCTCAGGAACAATTTCTAATAACTCATACATAAACAAACCGTAAGGAAGCGGTTTACCTGTCATGGGTTGTGCATTCAATTGAACCTCAAAAGTATCTGCAAATACAAAACTCATAAACAATACTAATAACACTGTTAGAATAACTCTTCCTTTCATTGCATATTCCTCCTTTTTCAGATAATTTCTCGCTTTTTTATGTAAACGCTTTCATAACAATACAATCATATATCCTTTTTTAGAGATAAACAAACCTGATAAGGAATGATCTCAGACGAAATAGCCTTGTTTTTAAGTATAAGAGTGATTTTTCTTGTGTTTTTTAAGAATATTCGGTATTTACTAACTATCATGATAAAACAATTAGTATTAAGAGGAATATCAAAGTAATTCTCAGTAAATACAAAAGATTTTAATTTATTAGACAATATTTGAAGAAATTCCTTGAATTTAGACTCTCTTCCAAGTAGTAAACTGAGTAATATGTCTGTATAATTATGTAAACGCTTACATTTTTAATGGAGGGTTCAATGTCCAATATCGTAGAAGTGGCAAAATTGGCAGGTGTTTCAACAGCAACGGTTTCAAGGGTTGTCAACGGAAAGGGTTACGTATCTGAAAAAACAAAGAAAATCGTTAATCAAGTAATTGAAGAATTAGGTTACAATCCTTCAAAGACTGCTTCTTCATTGGCCAGAAGAAAGAAACATAAAATAGCTGTTGTTTTTAGTCAAAGGATCATCAATCTGGAAAAAAGTGAATCCCATTTTTTTGAAAAGGATGGTTTTTATTCAATCGTTTATAAGGGAATAAAAGATAAGACAGATAAATACGGTATTGACTTGGACATTCTTGTTTTGGAGAAGCACCCCAACCCAATTAGTGATAATTATGACGGCTTCCTCTTAGTGGGGGGTGATTTCACAATAGAAGATGTTGAGAAATATAAACTGTCAAAAAAGCCTTTCGTGTTAATCGATCAACATCTAAAAGGATATTCGATAGACAGTGTTGTTTCAAATGGTTATGACGGCGCAATCAGCTGTATCGATTATCTTATAAAAAAGGGGTATCAAAAAATATTTCATATTCATGGTCCTTTATCCCATTATGGCTTTAAAGACCGTTTTGATGGTTATATGGATGGGATGAAAATGTATGGTTTTTTCCCGCGAACATTTTTATGTGATGACATTAATGACGACTTTAACATTATCATTCCTCAAATTATTAGACATACAGGGATGCCTGACTGCATCTTCGCAGGTAATGATAATATGGCAAAAAAGATTATGCGTTATTTAATCTCTGAAGGTTACAAAATACCCGAAGATATTGCTCTGGTTGGTTTTGATGATATGTTGTTTTCATCTCTCATGAACCCTGCATTATCAACGGTTAAAGTATATAAATACGAGATGGGTGATTTAGCAGTTGACAGACTAAGACAATTAATATATGAGGAAGATATTCATCCAGTGAAAATTTCATTACATACGACGTTTATCAAAAGAGATAGTTGCAGATAAGATAAATATTAAGACTGCCTTAAGGTAGTTAAAAATAAATGGAGGTGTGAAGCATGAAAAGGTTCATATTCATAATGATTCTTATTTGTATTTTGGTAACCCCGTTGTTAGCGGAAAAAATTACACTATGGACTGCACCAAACATGTATCAAGAACAATTTTGGAAGATTATTTTGGAGGAATGGAAACAGGTTCGTCCTGATATTGAAGTGGAATGGAAAATAATTCCAGCATCCGGCAGTTCTGAAGAGGCAATATTAACAGCTATCGTTACTGATAAAGCCCCTGATCTGTGCACCAATATTTTTAGTGGTTTTGCAGCTCAGTTGATCGAAGCGGATCAATTGGTTGCTCTCAACACTCTTGAGGGTTTTGAGGAGTTGGTGAATACAAGAAAAGCAAATGAGGGAATCAAAGGTTGGGATTTCTCAGGAAAGTATTATGTTTTCCCTATCTATTCAAACCCCATGCTTTTTTGGTGGAGAGAAGATATTTTAACCGAAGCGGGATTTGATTCTCCTCCAAGGACATACTCGGAAGTTTACGAATTGGCAGAAAAATTTTGTATACCAAAAGAAACCTACGTCATTGAATATTTAAAAGGCAGAAACTGGTGGGACCGTTGGTTTGATTTCATCACTTTCTATTATGCCGCCAGTGATGGGAAACCCTATATTGATGTGGAAAGAAATCGGGCAATCTTTAACAATGATGCCGGTATAGCGGTTGTTGAGTTTGGTCAGAAGTTGTTTGATGAAGGCTGGACCTCAACAGATATGATGGATAACCCACTGTATACAGGACATCTTGCAGGACAATTAATGGGACCATGGTCAATTCCAGAAGCCCAAAACATGTTCCCTGAGATCTTCCCTGATAAGATCGTCATGAGTTATCCACCTGTTCCGGATGATTATCCCGCTGATAAACCTATCAAAACATTCGCGGATACAAAAGGTATGGTTATGTTCAAGAATTCAAAAAATAAAGAAGCCGCTTGGGAATTTATGAAATGGGTCTATTCGAATCCTGAACATGATAAACTTTGGTTTGAAATTACCGGTTTACCTCCTGTTCGTTCTGACTTAAATACTAATGAGCTATTTAAGACAATCATTGAGGAAAACCCAATGTTGGAACTTTATGCAAAAGCCGTTCCCAACAGTGTGCCACCGGCATTGATTTCAAAAACGACTGAGGTTCAGGATATTATGACAACTCACTTAACTGAACCCATCTATTTAGTTGACAAAAGCGCTGAAGAAATTATCAAGAATTGTATCAGTCGAATTAACAAAGAATTATTTTAAGTGATATTCCTTTTTAACTGACTATACACCCACCAAGGAGGGGCCATGAAGCAAAAAAAATCTAAATTCAAAAGAATGAACGCAATCAAAGGCTGGACACTCGTCACACCCTATATCATTCACCAGGCGATTTTTTTCGGTTATGCTCTTGGATGGCTGGGTTATCTCATGTTTGTGAAGTGGAACTATCTGACCCCTCCAAAATGGGTGGGATTTGATAATTTCATCCGTGTGTTGACAGATGAGATCTTCTGGTTGGTTCTTTTAAATACTGCCAATTTCATGCTTTACTTTATTCCTATATCACTTTTGGCAGCCATCCTTTTGGGAATGGCATTTAATAAACTCAAGTACGTTAAGACCTTTGTCGTTTTATCATTTCTCGTGGCGAATATTTCATCTGGGGTCGGTTATTCAATAGTATTCCAAAAGCTTTTATCCGAAAGTGGTCCAATCAATCGATTTCTTTTTGACCACTTCGATTTCACAATACCCTGGTTTTCAAGGCCACAACTTGCACTGCTTGCCATCGCATTAATGGTTTCATGGAAATTTATCGGCTATTATGGTTTGATCTTTCTTGCCGGTTTAAATGCCATTCCCAAGTCACTTTATGAAGCCGCTAAGCTTGATGGCGCAACACAATGGAAGCAATTCACAAAAATCACATTACCTTTGTTAAATCCCTCGTTGGTAATGGTATTAGTCTTACAAATCACCTTATCATTCGGCATATTCACCGAGCCTTATCTGATAACAGGTGGAGGCCCTATGAAGCGAACCTACATGTTTATGATGTATATTTATGATAATGCTTTCAGAAAATTCACTTCCACAGGTCCGGGTTTCGCCTCAGTCATCAGCATTTTAGCTGCCGCTATCAGTTTCAGCTGCATATTCCTGGTTCGCAAGAGCATTGAAAAGGAAGTGAATCTGGTATGAGCAAAGCAAAAAAGCGAGTGACGACAATCATCTTTGAGTTGATCATGTTGATACTGGCTATTTTTTGGCTCTATCCTTATTTTTGGCTTGTTTTCTCAAGTTTAAAACCACAAAGAGAAATTTATACACAGTTTTGGCCTTCAGCTTTTACTATGGAAAATTACAGATTTATCTTTAGTACAGCAGAAAAAATGAATAGAGATTTTATCAGATCCCTCATGAATAGTATTTTTATTTCTGTTACTGTAACCGCTAGTGTTGTCTTTACTTCTGCCCTTGTTGGTTACGGTATCGCTAAATTCAAATTCCTTGGTGGAACTATTCTTAAAAATTTTACAATCTTTCAAATGCTATTCCCGGGATTTATGTTCACCATTCCAACTTTCGTAGTTGTTAAGGCTCTCGGACTTTTGAACTCACTTGGTGGTCTCATCATCCCCGCTTTATTTAGTGCTTGGGGAGTTTTCATGTTTACTCAAAGCTATCGAAACATACCCAATGATTTTATTGAAGCTGCGAGAATGGAAGGAGCTTCTGAAACGAGAATTGTGCTGTCCATCATGATCCCACTCGCCAGGTCTACTGCCAGTATAGTTGGTTTGTTCACATTTATCGGTATCTGGGATAACTTCTTGACCCCACTCATTTTAATCAGTGATTATGATAAAATGCCTTTGTCAGTCCTTTTAGCCAGTTTTAACCACGAGTACGGTTCACAAATTGGTGCCGTATTATCTGGAGCAGTTATTCAGACTATGCCTATGGTTCTTCTGTTTTTAATATTTAGAAAGTACTTCTTGGAAGGAATCGCTGTATCATTCAAATAAATCTTATATCAAGTTGGTGATGGTTATGAGTTTAAAATTAGAAAGAAGTGCGTTAAATCCATTATTTGGACCAAATCCCCAGCATTTATGGGAATCCAGATATGTTTTTAATCCTGCCGTTGTCTATGACGGAAGTGTCTTTCACATGCTTTACAGGGCACAAGGTGCAGATATGGTATCCAGAATGGGCTATGCAGTTAGTTTGGATGGTTTGCATTTTAATCGAATGGAAAAACCGGTTTTTTCCCCTGCGGTTAAAGAAGAACTGTATGGTGTTGAGGACCCAAGAATCACTAAAATTGGAAATAAATATTACATGACTTACACCGCGTACTCTCCGGAAGATATTAAAATCGCATTAGCTTCTACCGATAATTTCTTCCGCTGGAAAAGATATGGAATCATTCTCCCAAACTTTGATCCGAATAAAGATGCGGTTTTATTCCCTGAAAAGATTGTTGGAAAATATGTCATGCTTCATCGAGATCCTCCCAGCATTTGGATCGCATACTCAGATGATTTAATTCATTGGAACGGCCACAAAAAAATTGCCGATCCTATAAAAAATCATTGGGAAAACGAAAAAATCGGAGCCGGAGGCCCTCCAGTTAAAACTCCTTATGGTTGGCTTCTGGTTTATCATGCTGTACAAAAACATGCGCCTGAGCCTTCCAGATTGACTTATCGATTGGGATTCATGCTTTTGGACTTGAAAGATCCTTCGAAAGTCATCAAACGCACATCTGAACCTGTTTTGGAACCTAAAGAAGAGTGGGAAATCTTTGGGGGTGTACCCCAAGTAGTCTTTACAGATGCATTAATTGACTATCAGGATCAGTATTTAATTTATTATGGTGCAGCGGATAATTATATAGCCCTTGCAAGTTGCCCAAAACAAAAGGTTTTTGATTGGATTAACGAAAGTTAAAAAAACAACAAATGTATTTTCGGGATGAAGCTATTCCGCTTCATCCCATAAAAATACTATTTCTGAAATCATTTGGTCTTTTGCATCATAGGTTTTCTGCGATTTTTGCAGCCCTTGTTCATCATAGATGTTGATTTGATAACTTGTTTTTTCTCCATATTGATAGAAAATAATCTTTTGGAGTTCATCATTCTCATATTCATATACTTTTTGGGAGATGGTTTCACCATCCGGATTTTTTTGAACGGTCTTGATTAGCTTTCCCTCTTTGTTAAACTCATTTTCTTCATAGGAATCCAACTGATTATTGTAAAAATATTTTACTTTAACCGGCTCCGTTTTGGAGATAGTTTCATCGTATTCCAACAACGAATAATGAGTTAGTGATTCTTGATTATAAGAAAAGACTCTGAGAAGCCTTTGCTGATTATCATACTGGAAGATGTTTTTCCCAACCATTTGAGAATTTTCATAATTCACCCTTTCCTTTACCTGTCCATCCGAATTGTATTTGATTTCGGTAATCAGCAATGTTTTTCCTTCAGGAGACAAAATATGTTCTCTGATTAAATCCCCATTGTTATTGTATTCATTCTCGATTGTAATTGTTTTTTCTCCTTTATCATATACAACAACCTTTTTTAATAATGGAGGTTTTTGTTTTTCCACTTGCTCAGAGGTTTCTTCTACTGATTGGGTTTCTGTTATGTTCTTTTCATCTTCTTGTTCGTTCTTAATCATAGCTTTAGTCGACTCATCTGTAATGGCAGGTTTTTCCTGTGTTATCGAAGTAATTGTTGTATTTTGAGTTGGCTGTTCAGGATCAATTGTTTCAATTTTTGTTTGAACAAGTGCAATTTGATTTTCACTCATTCTCTTTAATTGTTCAACTCTGTCCAATAATTGTTGTTCTGTTTCTTTTATCATCTTAATTTCCAAAGCTTGCTTTTTTATTTTCAATTCCAATGTTTCAATCTCAGTTTCTAAATCACGAATCACTTTTTTGTATTCAAACTGTTTCGTAGAGTATTCATCTTTAAGCTCTTCGATTTTTATTTGTAAATTTTCTATTGTTTCATTCTTTTGTTTTTCAATACCTACATAACGATCGATTGTATTCTTCAAACCAGATATTGTTCTATCTTTGTACTCTGAGAGGTTTTTAAATTTATCAAGATCTTCTTTTAGGATTTGATTTGTTTTTTTCAACACAGCATTTTTGTTGGTTAGAATTTCTATTTCCAATCTTAGTTTGTGATTTTCACTTTTTATCTCTTCATACTCTGTTTTTAACGCCTTCACTTCTTCTTCTGCTATCTTTGAAATGTCTTCTTTTTCCTTTTCAACGGGTGTTTGATTGACAACTTGTTTTTCAAGAAAGATTATTCTTAAAACAGGAGTCATTTGATCATATAACTGTGTATTCACTTGCAATGAATCATTTGCAAAAAAAGAATTATCCCAGTTTTCCTGTAAACTCAGTTGATTTGAAATACTTCTAATGATTTCTTCAGAAAAGGAAGAATTGAGTAGAACTTTTTCAATGTCACTGATATAGCTATTATCTGGCTTCGTCCTGTTTTGGTTAAAATAAGTAATGATATAGAGCTCACGAGATGTTTCATTAAGCGATAAAACGTTATCAAATTGGAATGAAAGTTCCACTATCTTCAGATTATCTTCTTCAATGACTGTATATCCTTTTTCTCTCCATGATTTTTCTATTTCTAAATGATCAAAAGAAAAAAGAGACAGACTAAAAAAAATTATTAATAGAGTAAAGATTATTTTTTTCATAACTTCTTTTCTCCCTATAATGAACACCTCTTAAAATGCATTAAAATGTGTGATCGTTTCAAGTTTTCTTTTCGGAACTTTATACTTTCCATTGATCTTATCATATTTTACGGTTTCGTCGGAATCGTAGTATTCAGACTCTTCGTCTTTATAGCCTATTGCAATGATAGTGTCCAGTTCATATTCAGGAGGAACATTCAGAATTTCTCTTACTTTCTTTTTGTTGAGACTGCCAATCCAGCAACAACCAATATCATATTCTTCAGCCTGCAGCATTATATTCTCAGCTGCTGCGCCAATATCATGGTAAGTATAAGACGCTTTCAATTCTTTTTTTATCAAAATCAAAATGAAAGCCGTAGGTTTTTCGCCTTCTGACGGCGTACCTCTGGGAGCAATATAACTTGCCCAACTAACCTGTTCAAATATACTGTCTACTAACTGTTTGTTATCAACCACTACATATTCCAAAGGCTGTTTATTCGTGGCAGATGGGGCCAATCTGGCTGCATTAACAAGATTTTTCAGAATATCCTTTGGAATTTTATGCTGTTTGTACTTTCTTATGGTTCGCCTTTGCGTAATCGCATCTGTAATATTCATTAAAACACCTCTTTATTCTTCAAAGTTTTGAATGTAATCGAATTTAACGTATTTTGCCACCCCACGAAAATCATCAAAGGTTATTTCATAATGAAAAAGATGCCCAGGCTTGACGTCGGCTCGAGACAAAAGTTTTTCATTGGTTAAATATTCCTGATTCTCCCCAAAAAGCGTGTAGGCAATCTCACATCTTTTTTCAACATTGGATGTGTTCATAGCAACTCCCTGAATCATGATTTGATTCTCACCCACACGAAATGATTCTTCCTCAAGTACTGCAAACCCACTTTCTTCATCATAATGAACAAAATCCACCATATCGTACCAGGTTATTTGTGAATGATAAAACCAGGAATGATCGTCAAACAGAACAATGACTTGCTCATCATCTGGAAAAACCATGACGACTTTTTCACCGAACATCATAAAAGCAAAAAAAAGTAAGATGAATACCATTATACACTTTTTAGAGACGTAATCCTTTATTTTCATTTTTTATCACCCTTTTTATTATTTGGTTCCAAAAGCACATGTTTAGCTCTTTTTTAATTCTTTTCTAAATTTTTAGTTATAGCCAAACATCTACTGACTACATTTGACATTAAAAGTGTCGTTGTTACGGTTCCCACACCGCCTGGAACGGGAGTTATGGATATATTTTTTTCTTTTTCCAGGGCTTTATCCCGTTTAACATCACCAACAAGTTTACCATCAACAAAATTAATCCCAACATCAATCACTACCGTATCACTTGAAAGCATATTAGTCTCAACCACGCCATGTTTTCCCGCTGCTACAATAAGAATTTTAGCTTCTTTTATCTTTTGTTTTAAATCGGCGGTTCTAGTATGGCATACCGTTGGAGTACCGTTATTTGATTTTTCCAAAATCATTAAATCCAGTGGCTTACCTACTGTAGTACTTCTACCAATTATTGTAATATCCTTTCCATATACTTTAATATTATAATGCTTTAAAATCTCTAATACCGCTTGTGCTGTACAGGGATAATAAAACGGTTTTTCATAAAAAAGTAACCCCAAATTGGTTGCGGTAATCCCTTCCACATCTTTTTCGGGATCGATATGATTAATTGCTTGTAATTTATCATAACCTTCGGGTAATGGCAGTGCCAGAAGAATCCCATCTACAGATTCATCTTGATTGCTTTCTTCTATTACTTCTATTAGCTTTCCCATACCACTTTCTGTTTCAAGTTCCCGATGTGTATGATCAATGTCAAGTTTTTTTGCGGCTTTGGTTTGAGAATTAATATACGATCTGGTTGATGGATCAGGAGACACACTTATTGTTACCAAATGTGGTGTTCTATCACATTTGCCCATCATTTCTGCTATCTTTGCCTTTATTGCTTTTGAAACTTCTTTACCACTTAATATCATAATAGCACCTCCATACTATACTTTTTTGTCAGAATTCTTATTTTTTTAATCCCGGCCCTTTTTATACTCTCTTTCCGCTTTGATATTGTTTTTTCAAGTTCTGATAAATGATTTTGTTTCATCACCATCTCCGCGTCTTTACCGTTCAAAAAACCTCTGTAATGAGATTCATTTCGATGCTTGAAAAAGATGATTGTATCACCTTGCTTTAGCCTTACAGAAGGACTCATAACACTGTAATCTATACCGTTGTTTACTTCATAACGGTTGGCCTTTAATTCATTGGTGATGAGACCCACATTTATCTCTGAATGATAGAAAGGATCGTACTTTATACCAAATGTTTTTTCCATATTCACTACAAATCCATAGCTTTGGATCTCCTCCTGGAGATAAGTAGCACGATTTTGGTTCTGGTTATCCCTTGTAGGTTGTTTGTTCTTGTTCGCTTCATTGTTTATCGCTTCTCCGAACAATTTAGCCCCTATTTTTTCCAAAGTTTTTGCGTTTTTATCCCTTATTCTTTTCATATCCTCAAGTGACCATTTATCTGCCAAATCATCAAATAAATGAGCCTCTAAAAGCCTTTTAAGAATAAAATCAGAAAGCACTGATTGATCCATTCTTAGAATGAAGTCCTCAACACTGTTGTATTTATCTCTTTGTCGTTCTGAAATAATTTTTGTTATGGCTGAAGGATTTAGGTCCTTTACGAGATTAAAACCCAAACGGAGTGCCCCCTCTTCTTCCTTGGTTTCAGAATCGCTTATATTGATATCAGGTGCCAAGATTTCAATTCCATTTTTACGGGCTTCATTGATAATATCATATAGTTTTATATATTTGCCGTGACTGCTGTCAATCATCGTCTTATAAAATCGAAAAGGGTTGTGAAATTTGGTGAAAGCTGTCCAATAGGTAATTAAGCCATACGCTGTTGCATGAGCTTTGTTAAAGGCATATCCGGCAAATTCAGCCATCATTTCAAAGAGTTCTTCAGCTGCGTCTTTTTCCATATCGTTTGCATAAGAGCCGTCAATAAAATCAGACTTGAGTTTGCTCATGATGGAGTGATCTTTTTTTGCCATTGCCTTTCTTAGTTCGTTTGCTTGTTTTGGTGAAAAACCGGCAAGTTTCATGGACATTTCCATGATTTGCTCCTGATAAACCGGAACTCCCCAGGTTTTTGATAAAATTTCTTTCACCAGAGGATGATAATATTCAACTTTTTTTGTGCCGTTTCTTCTGTTGATAAGCTCTTCAGTTAAGCCACTTTGAGAAGGTCCCGGACGATTAATGGAAATGAGAATTCTGATTTCATCAAAATTAAATGGTGTGAAAACTTCGGTTAATCTTCTCCCTGTTTTGCTATCAAGTTGAAAGATCCCGCATAAGTTATCTGATTTGATGCTTTGATATACTTTTTCATCTTGTATATCCAAACTCTCAAAAGACACACCCGTCTTTTTTAAAGTAGATAGAGTTATTAACCCAAGAATATCCATTTTGAAAAGTCCACATTCTTTTAAGGCATTCATATCATACTGTGTCATGAATGAATCATCTGTCAAAGCTCTTAAGGGAATCATGTTTCTCAGATCTTTTTCAGAAAAGATCAAACCTGCTGCATGGGTAGACACATGATGGGGAAGCCCTATTATCTTTGAAATCAGATTTTGGTACTTTTCTTGTATTAATTGGTTTTGATCAACATTAAAATGTTTTGATAATTCCCTTTTAACCAGTTTTTGTCCGTATGTACCGAAAGTAACAACGTTTACCATTCTTTCTTTCGTGTACTTCTTTCTTAAAGCACTGAGAAGTTCTTGACGCATTTCATCTTCGACATCAATATCAATATCCGGCTCATCATCACGGTCGAGACTGAGAAATCGTTCAAAAATCAACCCGTTTTTAATTGGGTCAGCTTGTGTAATCCCTAATAAAAAAACCAACAACGAACTAACCGCAGAACCTCTTCCAGGGCCTACCCATGCACCCAGTTCTTTTGCCGTGTCAACGATATCTGCAGCAAGCAGCAAATATCTTGAAAATCCCATTTGAGAAATAACTGAATACTCGTATTCAAACCGGTCCAAATACTCTTGTTCAGTATTCAATCCTCTTTCCACGAGTTTCTCTTGACACAAATGATAAAGCTGTTCATTCTCATCCTGTTCCACGTTTAAAAGAGGGATCTTGTAATCTACGGATAAATCGTATTCTTGGATTTCATCAACAATTTTTTCAATATTCGAGTATGCCTTTTTTAAACATGCTTTGAGGTTTGTCTCGTAAAGGTTTTCAAACGATTCAGGAGAGGCGGTTTTCTGTTGATCGATCCTTCCAATTTTTTTGATTAAATCAAGAGCTTGAAAATCATCTGTTTTTAACATATTGACGGTTTTAAAAAAGAGCGGTTTCTTTATTTGATCAATATCACTTTCTTCATCCACACCGTAATACACATTTGGATATTCTTTGATTATATTCAAGTATTCATCTTTTTCACCGCAAAAGACAGTGATTAAGCCCTTTTCACTTAATATCTCCTTAAGGGACAAATTCTCATTTGAGAACCGGATTAAACTCAGATACCCTTTTTTATTTTTGGCAAAAAAAGAATAGACACCATCATCACGCATATACCGATAACCAAATACCGGTTTTAAATGATTTTTTTTTGCGACTCTGATTAAATGCGGAAGACCGAAAAAAGCATCGTCACAAATAGACACATAAGATAAATCATGTTCTACACATGTTTGTGCTAATTCATCAATTTTAATAATTGATTTTGAAATTGAATAGCAACTTCTAACATTTAGCATTTATAAGTGTTTGTTTCTCTTTTTGTAGTACAGAAATTAATGATCGTCTGCTCTATCCCATCTGCTTCCTGTGCCCCTCTACAACTATCATATTCCTGAATGAGCTCTAAAACATACTGTAAATCTTGAGTGGAAAGTTTGTCCTTGACCTCTTCAAACAATTGAATCATTTTCTCGTAATTACTCACTGATAGGCCCCTTTCAGTTAGATTTTTAGATATAAACATCTGTAAAATTATATCACAAGCCTTTTTTTACAACTCTGAAGTCAATGAACTTTTCATCATATTTTGTAACATAAAATGACGAAAAAAAGTGTATAATGTAACTGTATTAAAAAATCATAACTCAAGGAGGAGTCTTTATGAAGAAAATGCTGTGGGTATTTCTTTTGTTTTGTTTGATTTTGACTGCGTTTGGAGGAGTCTATAATCTTGAAAACAGGGTGTTGCCGTCTTTAAGCTCACCCTATTACAAACTCCCTGCTTATCCATATTACAACTATCAGAGACCGTATTACGGGTATGGTTACGGATATCTAAATTATCCTTCCGTTTACAGTACATATACCCCCACTGTCAGGTATACCACCCACTATGTTCCCAGTTATGTTCCTGTAACAACTGCAACATATGGTTGGAGAGTTAATTATCATTATTCTTATACCGTTCCTACTTATACCTATTATCCTTATTATCACACTTATGCATACGGCAGCTTTTCGCCCTACCATTACACCTATGGGTGGTGATGAATGATGAATAAAAAATTATTTGTTTTATTATTAGTAGTTCTATCATTGTATTACACTACATTAATGGCCGAGAGAGTTACATTGATTACGGGAGATGTGATTGAGGGTGTAATCCTGAGTATGGAATCCAATACGGTGAGATTGAAAGATCCCAATGGAATTGTCATGGAGATCGAAAAAGATATGATAGAATCTATTGATTATTCAACACAGCAGAATTCCACAGTTGAACCAAGAGATCATATGAACGTAGCTCCGAACTCCTATCAACCTATTCATATTCCAACTGTCCCCGAACCAGCTGCTGTATCACCAATAAACCCTTATCCCGTTGTTCATTATGATCCTTCACCTTTTGAAAGTGGCTTATTGGATCCGGAACTGGAAGCAAGAAAAAGAATGGTTACTTATAACGATCAACGAAGAAACCCGTTATTGGCAACTTCTTTAAGCATTGTATTTCCCGGAACCGGGCATTTTTACAGCCACAATATTGCAGCAGGGTTCTTTTTCCTTGGAACAAGGGCGATATTCACAGGTATGACTTGGTATGGATTTTCCACAAGAACCGATCCAAATACCGGAGAAACCTCCTATAATGACATTTTAATCGGCTCTGCAGGTGCTGTAGGCTTTGTTACCATGATGATTCTCGAGACAATCGATAGCTATTCATCAGCTGTGGATTATAATAATAACCTAAGACTTAAACTGGGAATAGATACTTTACACGAAAATACCGTCCCCGTATTTGATGAGCAATACTGATTGTACAAATTGATGAATTAGCTGATGTTTTAATTGAAGAACGTCTTTCTTAGACTTGGTGATCATTTTCATGATTATTCGTGCAAAAAAAGAAACAGGAAACGACATGGATATTGACTCCGGGCACCTGATGTTCGAAAAACAACTTATCTTTGATTATCTTTGCGCTCTGTTCATTACCCCTCGGCTTTTGATGCATATATGATTGCATATTTCATATTTACCATACCCCCTATTGGAAGATGATTGATAATAGCAAATATTTCTTCAACCATCAATGCTTAATAACTCTATGTTTAGTGATGATTATTTAAGAAATATAAAGTATATTGGCTCTAATAAATAATAAAACATCCTAAAGCTTTATATCCAAACCAAAACGGTATTTGACTTTTATAGATATTGTGTTTATAATTTACTATTACAGGGAGTGAAAGAGTTTTTTTATTTTCGAACCTTAGCTTCTGAGATAATCTTTCGTATGCCAAACTGAATAGTAGACTGAAGAGAATTACAGAAAATCAGTTTCTTGGTATTTATTAATTTTAAATTAATAATTATTATATATCTTTACAAGTACAACTTATAGACCGGAACGTTTCGCTTTTTTTAACAGTAAGCATGAAACGCTCTGAAAATCAAGGAGGGATTATTGTGAAGAAGTTTTTTGTGATTCTTTTAATTGTATCGTTGTTGGTAACATTGGGCACGGCAAAAACGAAAATACAGTTTTGGCATGCTATGAGTGGTTGGCGTATAGAATTGCTTCAAAATATGGCCAACGATTTTATGGAACAGAATCCTGATATTGAAGTAGAAGTTCAATATACCGGAAGCTATCAGGATACGTTGAACAAATTGATAGCGGCTATAAAAGCCGGAACACCACCTAATGTCGTTCAAGTCTTTGAGGTTGGTACGCAGTCCATCATAGATGGAGGGATTGCGGTACCGATGCAAGACATGATTGACAAAGATCCAAGCTTTGATATTGCTGCATTATTGCCACAGGTTCTTAATTATTACGTGGTTAACGGTAAACTCTATTCTATGCCGTTTAATTCATCAAATGCAATCATGTTCTACAACAAAACAATGTTTGAGGAAGCCGGTTTGGATCCCACAAAACCGCCTGCTACTTATGAAGAACTAATGGAAGCATGTAAAGCATTAACAAAAAAGGATGCCAATGGTAATATCATTAAATCCGGTATTACATGGAACCTTCACAGTTGGTTCTTCGAACAAATGCTCGCCTTACAAGATGCACCTTTAGTGAATAACAACAACGGAAGAACAGCACCCCCAACAAAGGCTCTCTTGAACAACGAAGCGGGTCTGAAATTTGTCAAACTTTGGAAAGAACTTTCAGACAACGACTACATGGTTAACACTAAAAAAGAAGATTGGACCGGAGCCAGAAAATTATTCCTGTCTCAGAGTGTTGGTATGTTAATCACATCAACATCAGACGTTTCTGCAATAATGGATGGGGCAAAAGAAAACGGTTTTGATGTTTCAGCTGCTTTCTTACCAACGCCTGCAGATTCTCCACAAGGTGGAATAGTCATTGGCGGCGGAAGCTTATGGATGATCGATGGAAATCCGGATGATGAAATGGAAGCCACATGGGAATTTGTCAAATTCATGTCTGAAACAAAACAACAAATCGCTTGGCATAAGGGAACAGGTTATTTCCCTGTCAGAAAAGATGCCATTACGCAGCTCTTGAATGAAGGCTATTATAGTGAATATCCCGACCATATGGTGGCCATCCTGCAACTGTTATTCTCAAAACAAAATTACAATACAAACGGTGCCATTATGGGAATATTCCCGGAATTCAGAAATACATTTGAAGACAACATTGAAAAAATGCTCAATGGACGGATGACTCCAGAACAGGTATTAGAAAACACTGAAGAAACTGCTACAGAATTATTAGAGGAATATAACGAGCTTTATTAAACCATGTCTTTATGATAGAATCACGAGGCGGCTTTATGAAGCCGCCTCAGTTTTTACGGAGGTGTTCTGTTGAGAAAACTTTTACCCTATTTATTGCTTATCCCTACATTCTTTGTTATCATCTCTTTTATATACATACCCGCTTTTAATTCATTTAAGATGAGTTTTTTCCGAGAAAATAAATTTGGAACGAAGACCATATATGTAGGATTGGACAATTTCAAAAAGGTTTTATTTGATCCTGAATATTTGCAGATAGCTGGTTTTACGCTTCTCTATGTTGGTTTAACAGTTTTAATTACCATTTTTCTTGCTTTTTTATTAGCCTTACTTTTAAATAAAAATGTTCCAGGAACCTATATCTATCGAGCTCTGATATTTATCCCATATGCCGTATCACCGGCAATAGCCGGATCATTATGGACATTTCTACTTGATCCAGTAGCAGGACATGTGAACTACTTTTTCACAAATATCTTTGGTACACAAATTGCTTGGCTGACTACACGGCCTTATGCTTTTTATGCATTACTTTTTGCCACGGTTTGGAAAATGATTCCCTTTAGTCTGATCTTTTACATTGCAGGTTTACAAAGTATTTCAAATGATTTGTTGGAATCAGCAACGCTTGATGGGGCAAATGCTTTTACCAAAACCTGGAAAATAAAGTTCCCCCTTGTATCTCCAATCACCTTTTATCTCGTCATAATGAATATCATAAACGCCATGTTCAAATCTTTTGCTATTATTGATGTTATGACAAAAGGCGGTCCCGGAGGATATACAAGCACTATGATGTACAAAGTTTATCTCGATGCTTTCTCTTACCAAAAAACAGGACCGGCTTCTGCACAAAGCGTTGTCATGTTTATGATCATGGCGATTGTAACGGTCGTCTACTTTGTGTATGGAGAAAGACACGTTCATTACGGATGAGGGGTGAATGATATGTATATGAAAACAAGAAAAAGGATTGACACAATATTTACTGAGATAATTTTAATCATCATATCGTTGATCGTATTTGCACCCTTATTGTTGGCGATTACCATCAGTTTTCAAACACCTGATAGTGTTTTTTCTTATCCACCAAAGTTATTTCCAACCACATTTTACTTTAATAATTATATTAACGCTTTCAAGGCGATTCCTTTTGCGCGACTTTTACTCAACAGCGCAATTATTGCTGTTGCGATAACATTTGGAAAAGTTATTTCAGGCATTCTTGCCGGTTATGCATTTGCAAATTTTAAATTTTTTGGAAAAAGATTTACCTTTGCCTTTTTGTTTGCAACCCTTTTCTTACCTGCTGAAACGATCATGATTGTTCCTCTTTTTTTGATCATGAACCAATTAGGTTGGGTAAATACCTATTGGGCTCTAACCATTCCATTTATGGCAAGTGCCACCAACGCCTTTTTATTCAGACAACATTTTCAAACATTCCCTGCTGAACTGGAGGATGCGGCAAAAATTGATGGGGCAGGACCGATGAAATACTTTTTGAAAATATTACTCCCTTTATCCAAATCGATGATAGCGGGTGTCGTCATTATCAACTTTGTTTACTCGTGGAACATGTATCTGTGGCCCATGATCGTATCTATGGAAGATAAAATGAAAACCGTACAAGTCGGTGTGAAGATGTTAATTTCTGGCGAAGGAACAAACAACTGGGGGGTCATCATGGCCGGAACCTTGATTGCTGTTTTGCCAACGGTCATCGTGTTCCTATCCTTGCAGAATCTATTCGTAAAAAGTCTCGTTAGGTCCGGTGTAAAAGGTTAGGTTAAAGTCAAGGATGGAGTGATTGTTATTATTTTATATCTATTACCCGCTTTATTTTTTGGATGGTCTCTGGGAGCCAACGATGCGGCGAATGTGTTCGGTCCACCGGTAGCCTCAAAATTAGTCAAATACAAAAATGCCGTACTGTTATCTGCTCTTTTCATTATCCTGGGTGCTGTACTTCAAGGAAAAAACGGTATGGAAACCATGAAAGAGGTTTCCTCATATTCTTTACTGTCCAGTAGTCTTTCTGTATTGTCTGCTGCATTAACAATGACAATCATGACTTACCTGAAAGTACCTGTTTCATCCTCTCAGGCTATCGTTGGAGCAATAATTGGAATGAACCTGAGTACCAACAACGCTGTCAATTGGTCTGTCATCTCAAAACTTGTTCTTGCATGGGTTGGAACCCCGCTGGGGGGACTCGCCATAGGTTTTGTTTCATATAAGTTTTCCATCATCTATTTTAAGAAGATAAAATCTCCTTTGAATCAGGATAAAATATTAAAAATATTGGCCATCACTTTTGGGTGTTATGGATCATATGCGCTTGGTGCCAACAACGTTGCAAATATTACAGGGGTTTTTGCCAATCACTTTGGTACCACAGCATGTACCATAATAGGTGGTTTTGCCATTGCAGTGGGTGTATTGACATACAGCAAACGTGTCATGTACTCTGTAGGAAAAGAAATCGCAAATTTGGATTATTTTTCTTCAACTATGGTTATTTTTGCTGAATCTCTCACTGTATGGATATATGCCCTTTTGGGAATACCTGTTTCCACTTCTCAGGCAGTAGTGGGAGCAGTTCTTGGAACAAGCATTGCTGCAGGTAATGCACAGATTCGTACAAAACAAGTATTCAAAATCGTTATTGCATGGGTCAACACACCTATTAGTGCTGGCCTTATTGCAATTGCATTCACTCTGATTTTTAAACTTTTTGGTATATATTTTTGAAGTAGTACTAACTGTTTGAGTCTTCTATCAACAAATTGATTCAAAGAAAAATCTTGGTATACCTGTTTCCATATCTCAAGCTGTTTTAGGGGCGATTATCGGTTCAAGTCTTGCAGCAGGAAATGCTGAGATTAACAAAAAACAGGTGTCAAAAATGATTATAGCTTGGGTTAATACACCGGTTAGTGCGGGTTTATTGGCTATAGCAATGATACTTTGTTTAAAATTTTTGGGCTTTTCTATACAATAAGTTCATTCTCTAATTTTCTAAATATCGATTGAATTGCATCTGCTGCTTTTGAATCCTGAAGTTCAACGACAGGCCTCTCATTAGAATTCGCTACATTGACTTTTTCATCAAAGGCAATTTTTCCTAGAATTTTAATATTATTTTGTTGGCAGTATTTTTCGGTCTCTTTACTTTTGTCCATATTCATATCAAAGCGATTGATTACAACTGAAAAAGGGATTTTAAAATGTTTAATTACTTCCATCATCCTTTCCATATCATGGATACCCGAAACGGTTGGTTCTGTTACTAAAACGGCATAATCCGTTCCTGTTAAAGAGGAAGTTGCAGGACAACCGATTCCGGGAGCTCCATCAATAATGACTGTTGCTTTTCTTTCATCAACCGCCATTTTCAATGCTCTTTTCCTAACTTGGGCCACCAGCCCGCCGCTCATTTCTTCTCCGGGTTTTAACTCTGCATGAACAAAAGGCCCATATTTTGTATCTGAGGTATAATAATCTCCCGGATGATTGAGGACAAAGTCCACCGCTTTTGTTGGGCACACAAGAACACAAGCCTTGCATCCTTCGCATGCAAAGGGATCCACAGTATATTTGCTATCTTTCTTTTTACTGATAGCATCATAACGGCAAACCTCTTGACACTTTCCACAACCGATACATTTGTTTTCAACAATTTCAGCTTTGTGTCCCGCTTTATATTGTATAGTTTCGTTTATTTTTGGCTTTAATATTAGATGCATGTTTGATGAATCGACATCACAATCCGCAATAATAAGGTTGTCAAACAAAACACTTAACGAACCTGCTAATGTTGTTTTACCAGTACCGCCTTTCCCACTGATAATTGCTACCTGTTTAGTTTTCATTTATATAGACCTCTTTTCTTCAATAATGTGCTGATACAATTCCAAGATTTGATTTGCTATGTTGGGATATTCTTTTACAAACAACTGTCCATTTGAATGAAGATTTCCGATTTTTTGGTCTAAAGGTATTCTCAGAACAATCGAATCAGAATATTTCTTTTCAAATATTTTGGTGTGTTTGTCGTTCTTTGAATCATCTCTGTCCTTATTGATTATTATCGAATAGGATATTCCCATCTCTTGAAGAATTGTAATTACTGTTTCCATGTCATGAAGGCCAAAAGCTGAATCTTCAGTAACAACCAAGGCATGATCAATACCTCTTAGTGTTTCCACAACAGGACAGGAACTACCGGGAGGAGAATCGATGATAATGACATCAGAATTTTCATAATTCTGCTTCAATTTAGAAATCACCTTAACCCCTGATATTTCTCCAACATTTAAAATGCCTTCCCCGAAAGAGATGCCATTTTCAGTTTTGTTAAATCGTATCAGTCCTAATTCCTTTGGAACTTCTTGGATTGCATTTTCAGGACATACTAAAGAGCAAACTCCGCAGCCGTGACAAAGATTCTTAAAAATCAATACCCCTGAATCGTAAACATTTATCGCTCCAAATTGGCATTCCTGCCCACATAAACCACATTTTGTACATTTCTCAGGATCTACCTTTGGAATCATCAACGAGACCTTTTCTTCCCTCATTTCATCGTTAAAATCAAAAAAAAGATGGCTGTTTGGTTCCTCCACATCCGCATCGAGCAATTGCACACTGTATTTATGTGAAAGGGTATACGCTAAATTTACAGCGATAGTCGTCTTTCCCGTTCCGCCTTTTCCGCTTAAAACTGCTATTTTTGTCGACATAAAAACCTCCATTATGGTTCATATATATGTTTTATACATATATATTATAGTTTATTTTTGACTTATTGTCAAATGGCAAACAAAAAAACATATCCAATTGAAATTGTCTTTCATATAAGATATGCTTTATGATTGCTAGCTTGAGTTTTAGATAATATGGTTATAAAAATAGTTTTTTTAAGTAATATTACGGGGATCCAAAGTATCCCTTAGCCCATCACCAATGATGTTGATGCTTAAAACGATGATGGCAATAATCATACCCGGAAACAACGCAACCCATGGTGCGCTTAGCAGATAATCACTGCCGTTTCCGATCATCCCCCCAAGCGTGGGGTCCGGCGGGGGCACACCCAAGCCTAAAAAGCCGAGCGTCGCTTCAGATAGTAATGCTGTCGAAAAGTTTGTAGTAAAAGTAACGATGAGTATGGAAAATACATTAGGCAAGACATCTTTGATAATGATATTGGCATTTCTCTTTCCCAAGGCCTTACCCGCAACAACGAATAACTGTTTTTTTAACGAAATGGTTGAACCTCTGATCGTTCTGGCAAATATTGGTGTATAAACCACTCCGATAGCAATAATCAAATTCTGAACACTGGCTCCAAACAACGCAATGATAAATAGGGCGAGAATGATGGCAGGAAAAGCAAACATGGCATCAATAACCCTCATGATAATTTGATCCACCCATGTTCCAAAATAACCGCCGATTAATCCCAAGCTTGTTCCAAGTAATGATGCCAGGATAACTGCCAAGAATGAAATTTGCATACTTTTTTGCACTCCAAATATAATTCGGGATAAAACATCTCGACCAAATTGATCCGTTCCAAAGAGATGTAATTTTGTGGGACCGGTCATGAAAGCATTTACATCCATTTCTAATGGATCATAAGGGGCAAAAACAGATGGAAACAAAGCAATTAAAATGATAAATATTAAAACGACAAAACTGATTACATTTAATGGATTTTTTATAAATTTTCTAATCAATTTTTTGATTTCCACTCTCTACTCCTTAATCTGACAATTCTATTCTGGGGTCAATAACGCTGTAGAGGATATCGATCAAGATGTTTAACACAACGATCAATATACCTATAAAAGCTACAATCCCTTGAACAACAGGATAATCCCTTTGATTAACAGCTTGAAGCAGTAATCTACCCATTCCCGGTATGGCAAACATGCTTTCAACGACAATGGTACCCCCAATCAGATACCCTAATTGAATACCAGCTGTTGTGATAACGGGTATCATTCCATTACGCAGGGCATGTTTGAATATTACCTTTTTGCCTTTTAAACCTTTTGCCTTTGCGACTTTGATATAATCCTGCGAAAGGACATCCAACATTGAATTTCGAGTCATACGCATGATCTGAGCAGCAATCATAATACCAAGTGTTATTGAAGGCACAAGCATGATCTGAAGATTTTTGAAAGGTTCTTGAAAAAAATCAACAAAACCAAATAATGAAAAATCTGAAAAAGTGCTGGAAATAATGACGATGAATATGGCCCCAATCCAAAAAACAGGGGCTGACAACCCGATTAATCCGATCACTCTGAATGTATAATCATACTTGGAATTTTGTTTTACCGCAGAAATCAAGCCAAGAGGTATACCAATAATGAGACTAAAGAAAATCGACATTAAAGCTAGTTCAAGAGTTATTGGAAACTTTTCTGCAATAAGTGAGGAAACAGCCTTCCCGGATCTCAAAGAAGTACCAAGATCAAATGTAAATATCCCCTTTAACCATGTGAAGTATTGAACAATAATGGGTTTATCAAGCCCTAAATCCGTATAAAGTTTTTGAATCTGCTCTTCATTGAGATAATTTTGCGTGCCAAGCATTATGTCTACAACGTTTCCTGGAACCAGATGCAACGAAAAGAACACGATGATCGTTAAAAGCAATATAGTCGGTATGGCTGATATAAGTCTTCCAAGAATATAAGATACTTTCACTATTTTCCCCTTATTATCAAAAGAATGATTTAATTATAGCCTATTTATAAACTGTACAATCCGGGACTTTATCAGTCCCGGATAAAAATAAAGTCGGACTTATTCTACTGAAACAAATCTCAGATTAATCAGACTTTCATTACTCATGGTCTCAAAGCCTTTTACAGTATTTTGAGACGCGTAAAGGTTATTTGGTGAGTAAAGGAACAGGATTGGAGAGTCTTCAACTAAAATTTCTTGAATCTCATCGTAAATTTCCTTCCTTTCCGCATAATCAGTGGTTGTTCTTCCTTTTTGTAACAATTCATCCACTTTCTCGTTAGAATAGTTGAATTTGTTGGTTGAGCCTGCGGAATGGAACGTTCGATATAACTGTTTATCAGGATTCACGGAACCACTATTCAATGATACAAATGAATCAAAGTCAATTTCCTGCCATTTTTTTATAAAGATTCCCCATTCCACCATATCCAGCTTAGCCGTTATTCCTACTGCAGCAAGTTGTGCTTGCATCGCCTGAGCGATCTTATCAAAATTATAACGCGCGGCAACTGTGATAGAAAATTCAAAGCCATTAGGATAACCGGCTTCTTTTAAAAGCTCTTTTGCTTTTTCTGGATTATAAGTGTATTCAGGAAATTCGGATGGTTTAATTGCCCATGCTTCAACCGTGGGGTTCATTATCCCGGTCACTGAACCTTCACCAAACGCAATCATTTGAATGATTTGTTCTCTGTTTACTGCATAACTTAAAGCTCTTCTAACTTTTGGATTGCTTAGTGGCTCAACGTTGTTGTTAATCCCCAGTAAGTAGTAACTAAGAACAGGTTGTCTGTAAATGTTAAATTTGTTAGAACTCAATTGATTTAAACTAAGTGGTTCATTGATTTTGGAGATATTCACATCTCCATTTCTTAATGCCGCGACTCTTGCCACTTCTTCAGGAATAATCACAAATCTTAATTCCTCTACTTTAGGAACACCTTCTATATAATACTGATCGTTCTTAAGCAAAGAGATATAATTACCTTCAGAATAAGCAGCCAGTTTAAAAGGACCTGTTCCATTAGTAACTAATTGCATATTGGCACCGCTTTTAACAAATTCCTTGGAAACAATTGAACTGTTAACACCCGCAAAATTATCCAAAAGTGCATTAACACTGGGTGTTTTGAGTTTGAATTCTACCGTTTTATCATCCAAAGCCTTGATGGATTCAACATCCGCATAATATGAAGCCGCTGGTGAACCGTAATCAGGATCGGCGATTCTTTCAAATGTGTACAAAACATCCTCAACTGTCATTTTTGTACCATTATGAAAGTAAACATTGTCTCTAAGTTCAAATATTACTGTATAAGCATCTTTTACTTCAAAAGCCTTGGCAAGATTTGGAACCAGTTGCATCCTTTCGTCATATCTCAGCAAACCGTCATAGACATTCTCAAGAACACGATGGGAAGCAAAAGCGGTTACCTGATTGGGATCCAAGCCTACAGGTTCTGTTTCAATAGCGAACTTGAGTACACCATTTGAAAAAACAGCACTAAAAACAATTACTGTAATAAGTACAGTTAAAAACGATTTTTTCATTTTTTATCCCTCCATAAAAGTATAGTTCCTTTTTCTCTTGACCACATAAGAGATATTATATTATATCATATCATATCATTTGGATTAATGTATATACATATACCCAAAATTCAAGCCAATGGGGAATACCCATAGTTGATAAAACGGCTTATATCATTAATCAAGTCAAATCCGTTATTGAATATTTACTTAATCTAAAAAGCTAGTTCATAGAGACTCTCTATTTGCTTTGACTAATCGATTAAAATAGAGTATAATGTTATAACAAGAAAGGGTGGTGGACAAAATGGCTGTTAAATTGGGCATCGATCTTCATGAAGAATTCCAACGCTTTAGCGGAAAAACTGTTGGACTGATAACAAATTATTCCGGAGTGGATTCTCAACTGACAGATAATATTCAAGTACTATTGAGTCATGATGTAGACATTCAAGTTATCTTTTCTCCCGAACATGGTATTTATGGTGTTGCCGATGGTCAATCAGTGGGAGATTCTGTTCATCCTGAATATGATATTCCTATTAAAAGTCTATATGGGGAAAAGAAAAAGCCTTCACAAGAAGACTTGGAGAATTTGGACTGTCTCATTTATGATATTCAAGATGTGGGATTACGCTATTACACATTTATTTATACCCTGGCATATTGTATGGAAGCAACAGCTAAACAAGGCATACAGTTTTACGTATTAGACCGACCCAATCCATTAGGCTCTTCCGTAAAGGGTTCAAGAATTGACAAAAAGCACAGTTCTTTCGTGGGAGATTACGCATTACCCATAAGATACGGCATGACTCCCGGAGAATTGGCCTTTTATTTTAAAAGAGAATTCGCCATCGATTGTGATCTTGAAGTCATTCAGATGAAGGACTATAAAAAAGACATGTATTTTCCGGATACCGGATTGCTGTGGAATGTTCCTTCACCCGCAATCCCCACTTTTGAATCCACCATTTGCTATAGTGGAGGATGTTTTATCGAAGCCACCAATCTTTCCGAAGGAAGAGGTTCTCCAAAGCCTTTTCAGATGTACGGTGCACCTTGGTTGGACATGAAAAGAATGTATTCCTGGTTAAATGAAAAGCAATTTGATGGTTTCAAATATCGAAAACGAGCTTTTGTTCCGTTATCTTCAAAACACGAGAACAAAGTTTGTTTCGGTATTGAATTTTTCCCAACATCAAATGATGCTGACTTTTTACCCCTGATTATCTACTTCATGAAAGGTCTGCTTGAGATACACCCGGAAGAAATTTCCTTTAATCAATATGCTGATGTTTCCCGGTTGGAATCTCTCTCAGGTGATGATCGTGTTAGAGACTGCATCGAAGGCCGTATGGAATTTAGTGAATTAATGGCAGAATGGCAAAAAGAAGAAGTGGCATTTGAGGCATTAATCGAAGATATAAGGCTTTATTAGCCTTAGAAAAAACAAACAGGAGGGAAAAAAATGAAAAAGTTGTTCGTTCTTGGAGTAATTTTTACGTTGTTAGTAACCATGAGCATGGCAGTCACAGTTGAAATGTGGAGTTGGAGAGTTCAGGATGAGGAAGTTTGGCAAGAGGTCGAAAAGCGCCTGCAAGCTCAAGGGGAAGATATTCAAATTGAATATCGAGGTTTTTTGCCTACAGAATACGACTCTAAGATGTTGATGGCCTTACAAGGTGGAAAAGGTCCTGATTTGGTTTACACAAGAAGACTTCCCGGTGGAAGAACAAAGGCAATGGTTGATGCTGGTTTAATCCTTCCACTAACAGAAGAAATAAACTATGAACATTTTACCGAAGGTGTTTTAAACAACATCACACAAGATGGGCAGCAATACGGTGTCCCCTTTGCCATCCAAGTTGTTGGTATATTCTATAACAAGGATATCTTTGATGAATATGGACTTGAAGAACCTAAAACATGGGACGAATTAATAGAAATCGCTGAAGTTCTTCAATCAAATGGCATTGATCCTTTCTTTGTTCCAGGAAAAGAAGCATGGGCACTGGTTATGCAACATGCCATGTGTGGTGTTAGTGTTCTTGGACCCGGTTGGATCAAGAGGTTAACGGAAGGAAAGATCGATTTTCTTGATCAGGATTGGATTTATATGAATACTTTGTTAGATGATTTGAAAAAATATTATCAGAAAAACTTTATGGCCAATATCGTTACTGATATGGACGCTGCCTTCGCATTTGGACAGGCAGGAATGGTTTTCTATGGTATCTGGGGAGCACAAATGTGGGAAGAGCTCAATCCAGACATCAATATAGGCTATTTCATGGTACCTCCTGATTTTGTGGGAAATCAACCATATGCTTATGTTTATATGGACGGAGCTATTGGACTATCAAAGAATGCGGATAATAA
>JASUTC010000028.1 GCA_030445775.1 Thermotogaceae bacterium
GGAATCATTCAAGGCACCACAGAATTTTTACCTGTTTCAAGTTCCGGACATCTTTTTTTGTTTCGGAACTTTTTTAATATTGATTTTGGTACAGATTATGTTGTGCTGCTTCATTTTGGTACGTTGTTGGCCGTATTGTTTTTTTTCTGGAAGGATATTTGGCAAATTATTCACGGTATCTTTTCCAAGGATTTTGATGCCTGGAAACTTTTTTTTGCCCTAATAGTCGGTACAATACCCGCAGCTGTTTCGGGATTGTTGATTGAAGAATTCCTGGAACAGCATTTGACATCAAATTTGACGATAGGTATTTCTTTGATAATAACCGGTGTGTTGTTGTTTCTTTCTGATAATCTTAAAAAAACGGATTATTCTATCAAGCAAATCGGAATAAAAAAGGCCTTTTTTATCGGTATATTTCAAGCATTAGCGATTATTCCCGGTTTATCCAGGAGTGGGCTGACACTTTTTGGAGCGTTGCTGCTTGGTGTAAAACGAGAAGATGCCTTTAAATTTTCCTTTCTTCTCTCAATACCGGTTATTCTTGGGAGTACGATACTCAAAATGGATCAAATCAGCCAATCTATGCAGGGGCTTTTTGGGTTTGTTATTGCCGCTGTATCGGGGTTTTTTTCACTTTGGCTGTTAAAAATATTGACAAAAACAAAGAAACTAAAGTATTTTGCCTTTTATTGTTGGATAATGGGAATTTTAGTACTTGTATAGTTTAATTATGACAGAAAGGGATCAGGTTCAGGTCCCTTATTTTCTTATCAACAACCTCTTTATTTGTTGATGCATTAGCTAAAAAATGATAGTTGTTATGTGTTGACATTTGTTTTAAATGGTGTATAATAGCGTTATAAAGGTGAGATATTTTAACAAAAATAGATGAAATATGTAGTATTTGTTTGAAAATCAGCTATAAATCCACCTAAATCGGTTAAAATCTTCCAAAACCAGTATAATTTAACGGAGGAAATTTTGCAAAAAAAATTGGCAGTCCTTGTTGGAGGATATCCTTTGACTCATTTTGAAAAGGAACAAATCCGTGGGTTAAAAGGGGAAAAGAGTTATCTAATAGCCGTTGACGGGGGATTAAATGCGTTTTATGAACTCACTACCTTGCCGGATATGTTGCTCGGAGACATGGATTCTTGTTCAAGGACCGCATACATTTGGTATTGCCTGCATGGGAAAAAGCAACTGTTTTTTCCATCTAACAAGGACTATCTGGATATGGAGGCAGCCATTAACTTGGTCAATTCTCTTGGAATCCGTGAGGTTTTTTTGTTTGGCGTTCTTGGAGGAAGAATAGATCAGACATTTTCTTGTTTACCGTTTTTATTGAGAGGAGTGGCATTGGATCTATCAATTACCATAAAATCAGAGAACTGCCAAATGGGGATTTTTAACGGGCCTTGTGAAAACACATTTAAAACGGATGTAAATTCCCTATGGTCGTTTTTGGCGATAAGTGATGTTGTGGAAGGAATGACATTGAAAGGCTTTAAGTTCAATGTAGATAAGCAAAATTTATTGAATACCCAGACAAAGGCATTAAGTAATCGCGCAAAATCGTCAAAAGTAATAATCAAAATCAATAAGGGAATATTATTATATTTTAACAAACCGGGGAGGCAAGAAAATGTGGAGCACGAAGAGTCTTTCTGAAAAGACTGTCAATGAATTGAAAGAAATAGCCAAGTCCAGGGAAATTAAAGGTTATTACAAAATGCGTAAGAAAGAGCTGGTTCAGTCGTTAACCAACGAATTTATCAAGGAAATTGATCCAACTTCCATGGAAAAGATAAGAAAGATGTTAAGGAGTGAACCAAGGATATTTGAATTACGCAAGATTGCAAAAAAAATGGGGATTTCATTCAAAAGAAATATGAAAAAGAGTGAATTAGAAGACAGAATCAAACGTTCCCTTGTTAGGCGTGAGCGTGCAGAACAAGCACAAGGGTCTTCTTTAATTTCCGGTGCCGGGTCACGACAACAGAAGATTAATCCGGGAGAACCTGTAATACCGGAATTGCCAAAAACATATAAAAGAGATAAACTTGTAGCACTACCGGTGAATCCACTGTGGATCCACATATATTGGGATTTTTCCGAGCAGACAGCAGAGTTGCTTAACAGCTTAAAAGACCGGGGGAAAGTCATTTATCTGAGAATTTATGATGTAACTTATATTGAATTCAATGGAGAAAATGCTCATCAGATTTGGGAATATGAAATATCATCAGATGGCGAAAGAAAATACTACGCCAATGTGAACAACCCCAACGCCTCTTATTTGACTGAAATCGGATATATTAACGAAAAGGGTGAATTTGTTACGGTGTTAAGAAGCAACCTGGTTAAGACTCCACCGAATGCATTTTCCGACAAAAAGGAAGAAAAATGGTTGGATCTCAGTTCGGGTTACAAGTTCACAAAACCAGCACAGGGAATTCTGTCCAAACCTACTCTTAAAGCGGTTGGAGGTTCTTCTTTCTTCCCACAGGAATTCAGAAAACACGCGATTACTTCCGGAGGGGGTTCTTTTTTGAATTTCATGTCCGGTAGTACACAGAAAAAAGAAGAGGGTGAATGATCATGACAAAAGGATATTTCACATTGGTTTTACACGCTCACTTACCATATATCCATCATCCGGATTTTGAAGAGTTTATGGAAGAAAAATGGCTTTTTGAGGCTATCAGTGAAACTTATATACCCCTTCTAAGGGCATTTAAAAGACTTGAAAATGACCAAATTCCCTTTGCAATTACCATGTCCATAACACCTCCCCTTATGGAAATGCTGGATTCCCAGAGCTTGCAGGAAAAATACAAACGACATCTACAAGCGTTGATTGATCTGTCAGCCAAAGAAATCGAAAAAACAAGAGAAGAGAATCCAAAGAAACATAAGATGGCGAAATATTATCATGAGGATTTTAAAGATCTTCTAAGAATCTTTAGGGATGAATATGATTCCAAGATTCTAAACGGTTTTAAACACTTTTACGAAAGTGGAAACCTGGAGATTATCACCTGTAACGCCACTCATGGGTTTCTCCCCTTAATGGACAGGTATCCCAATGCCGTTAGAGCACAAGTGAAAACGGGAAAACAAACCTATAAGAAACACATAGGAGAGAATCCAAAGGGAATATGGCTGGCTGAATGCGGGTATACAGCCGGATTGGATAAATATTTGGCAGAGGAAGATATACGATACTTCTTCGTGGATTCACACGGGATATGGTATGCAGACACGCCACCCAGATATGGCGTGTATCGACCTCTTATTACTGAAAATGGCGTATTTGTCTTTGGAAGGGATCCTGAATCCAGTGAGCAGGTATGGAGTGCTGAAAGTGGCTATCCTGGGGATTTCAGATACCGCGAATTTTACAGGGACGTTGGTTTTGATAGAGAACAGGAATACATCAAAGATTATTTGGATAGTTGTGGAGTAAGATCCAACACCGGCATCAAGTATTACAAGGTTACCGGCAAAGGTGTTGATCTGGGTAAAAAAGAATTTTACGACATTGATGAAGCTATGGAGGCTGCAAGGGCTCACGGTAATGATTTTGCACATAAAAAGGCTGCACAGGTAGCGCATCTTTATGACGTTTTTGATGGCGTGGAACCCATTATAGTAGCTCCTTTTGATGCCGAGTTGTACGGACACTGGTGGTTTGAAGGGCCGGCATTTATCGAACATTTCTTCAGGGCGTTAAACCATATGGAGGCCATTGAACCAATCACACCACCCAATTTTATAGAGAACAAATTAAAATCAGTCCAAATCGACACGCCCGGTGATTCTACTTGGGGGGCCAACGGTTATAACGAAGTCTGGTTGAATGGTTCAAACGACTGGATATACAAACACTTAGACCATCTTATTGAAAAAATGGGTGAATTGGCCAATTTATACAAAGATACAGAAGATGAACTGAAGATCAGAGCCTTAAATCAAGCAGCAAGAGAATTGCTTCTGGCTCAGTCCAGTGATTGGGCCTTTATCATGACCACAGGGACAACCGTTGAGTATGCTTCTAACAGAACAAAACAACATGTGGACCGTTTCTTGAAATTATACAATGAGATCACAAACGATACCATCAACAAAGAGGACTTGGAAAAGGTGGAATGGTTGGATCCCATTTTTAAAGATATTGATTATAAAGTATATTGTACACAATAAAAGGCTATAATATCCCCGCGGAAAAGCGGGGTTTTTTAAAATATAATCAGGAGGTAATGACATGTCCTTAAAAAACGAACAGTTTTTGAAAGAACTTGCATCTAAAGAACCGGCAACATTCAACGAAGTATTTTTAAATTTCCAAATGGAGTTGTTGGATCATGAAAACGAATTAAAAAAACTACAGGCGATTACGGAAACCAGAGGGGCATTAACACCTGAAGAGAAGAAATACGAATCGGTCATGAATGCCAAAAAAGGGATTCTTGAAGGTGTGGTAGAGGATTTATCGATTTACTATAAAAAAAGATAAAATGTTATAATTTGTTCAGAAAGAGTAACAGAAACCATGAATATGCTTCTTCTACCGGGAGGTTGAGAGATGACAAAGGAAATGTATCCTGAGTTTTCTTTGGATTTTGTGCGTGTTACGGAAGCTGCTGCATTGATGAGTAGTCGTTATTTGGGATTTGGAGATAAAGAAGCGGTTGACGGGGCAGCTGTTGATGCCATGAGAGGGATGTTGGATTATATTGACATCAAGGGAACCGTTATCATTGGCGAGGGTGAAAAGGACGAAGCTCCCATGCTGTTTGAAGGAGAGAAGGTTGGCAGTTATGCTGATAATGCCCCTGAGATGGATATTGCTGTTGATCCAATTGACGGTACCCGCCTGGTTGCTTATGGATTGCCTAACGGAATTGCCGTGATGGCAGCGGCCGAACATGGGAAGATGTCAGCGTTACCGACCTTTTATTGTAAAAAATTGGCAGTTGGCCCGGAATTAAAAGGCAGATTGGACATAAACGCTCCGATCAGAGAAAATTTAAAAGTTGCAGCAGCGGTATTGAACGTGGAAGTCAGAGAGATCACCGTTGTTATTTTAAATCGGGATCGACACAAAGAAATCATCGATGATATCAAAACTGCGGGAGCGAGAATCAAGTTGATCAGCGATGGAGATATTGCCGGTTCCATCGCCACAGCTACGCCGGACAGTGGTGTCAATATTTGTATAGGGATTGGCGGTTCTCCGGAAGGTGTTTTGGCAGCAGCGGCGTTGCGAACCCTTGGAGGGGAATTACAAGCCAAATTATGGTCTCAAACAGAGGAAGAAAGAATCCTATTAACCGAGCAAGGCTGGGATTTTGATAAAGTCTTTCATACAGAGGATTTAGTAGGTGGCGAACACGTTATCTTTGCCGCAACTGGTGTTACAAAAGGGGACTTTCTAAACGGTGTAAAATTTGTACATGGAAAGGCTATCACTGAATCCATCGCCATGCGTATGCCCAGTGCCACCGTCAGATATATCACCACGCATCACGATTTGAAGAAAAAGACCATTAGGCTCAAGTCTTCCAGCGGGGATGAAAAATATATCGATATAAAATATTAAAAATATAATACTAAAAATGGATTTGAAAGGGACGAATAAAATCGTCTCTTTTTTCTTGACATAAACTCTCTGAAACGTGTATAATATAACACTCTAATAAGAGTGTTAAGCTAAGGGGGACTATAATGAACGAATTCTGGTTATTTGTTATTGTGGGGTTTTTTGCACAAATTGTAGATGGTGCGCTTGGCATGGCATACGGAGTGACTTCAAATTCTATGCTTTTGGGGCTTGGCGTACCTCCGGCAATTTCCAGTGCTTCGGTGCATTTTGCAGAGATATTCACCACGTTGATTTCGGGGGTTTCACATTTTAAATTGGGTAACGTTGATAAAGTATTGTTTAAACAACTGCTTATACCGGGTATTATAGGAGGAGTTTTGGGAGCTTATTTATTGACACAGATTCCTTCGAATATTATTAAGCCTATAATTGGAGTGTATCTGGGGTTGATGGGAGTCAGAATTTTAATGAAGGTTTTTCGTTCAAATGGTAAAATGAGGGAATTCTTTGTCAGAAAACGGCACTTTTTTACCTTGGGATTACTGGGAGGATTCTTTGACGCCATGGGTGGTGGCGGTTGGGGTCCCATCGTAACCACAACCCTTGTTGCTGACGGAAAGAGTCCCCGTCACACGGTTGGAAGTGTCAACGCCTCAGAATTTTTCGTTACCGTGGCGGAAGTAGCGGCCTTTTTAACCCTTCTCTCTCAGTTCAACTGGTACGTTATTGGTGGATTGATTGTTGGTGGAGGTTGTGCAGCACCCCTTGCGGCTTTTTTTACCAAAAAAATCAAGCCAAAAGTATTAATGATCATTTTAGGGATATTGATCATCGTATTAAGTATACGAACCATTATTCTTTCTTTATAAAAAGGAAGCGGGCGCATGCCGCCCGCTTCCTTTCAAACCTCATTCTGTGAAATAGGCATGTACCTTTTTTAACTCTTGTATAATGGGAATATTCTGAGGACAAAGGGATTCGCAAATTCCACATTCAATGCATTGAGAAACATCTTGTTGATTTTTCACAAGGGAATTGTTGTATTGTTTGGCGTATTTCTCTTTATCACCGTACATATGTGCCTTGTTGTACAAATCGAAGATCATTGAAATGGCAACTTTTTGGGTACAATCATTACAGTAATCACAGCCGGTACACTTTACTTTAATCTTTTCCATGTACAAGTCTCTGACTTGATTAACCAAATCAAGTTGAAATTCATCGAGAATATTGGGTTCTGCCTTTTCGAAGATCTCAATGTTTTCCTTTAACTGGTCCATGGTGCTGACTCCACTTAGAATGACGTTGACTTCCTCAAAATTGTACAGCCATGAAAATGCCCATTCCACCGGATTTCTTTTTGTTTTAGCGCTATTCCAAAGATCTATAATGTCCTGTGAGGGAACATCAGCCAGACTTCCTCCTCTTAAGGGTTCCATAATGATCACGGGGATATCCTTGGAAGCGGCGTATTTTAAACCCTTGACACCGGCCTGATACTCCTGATCGTAAAAATTCAACTGTATTTGGCACATATCCCAATCGTGATAATCAAGAATGGTTTTGAAGGTATCGTAATTGTCATGGAATGAGAAGCCACAGTATTTGATTTTTCCCTTTTCTTTCATCTCCTTTAGAAAACCGATAGCGTTCAGTTCTTTCATCTTCTCCCATCTTTCTTGACTCATAGCGTGAAGGAGATAAAAATCAACATAGTCTGTTTGTAGTCTTTCCAGTTGTTCATCCAGGTATTTTTCAAAATCATCGTATTCTTTGACCAACCAGACCGGAGATTTGGTTGCGAGTTTTACCTTTTCTCTGTATCCATCTTTAAGAGCTTTTCCCACAACACTTTCGCTTTTTCCCCCGTGATATGGATAAGCGGTGTCAATGTAAGTTACACCTTTGTCGATGGCATATCTGATCATCTTGATCGCCTCGGGTTCATCAATATCTTCGGGCTTACCACTTTCCTTAAGGGGTAATCTCATGCAACCCATTCCGAAAACTGAAGTTTCGATTCCCAATTTTTTAAACGTCCTGTTTTTCATTCTGCATCACCTCGTATCTATTTTACACAAAATGAGGTTAATTTCAAAACCGAAATAAATATGTCTGCGAATTGAATAGCCATATGTTATAATTCTAATTGTGAAATTTACCACAATGAGGTGAACGAATGTTTGAAAAAATACCCAAACCAGTGGCCAGGAGATTGGCTATTTATTACAGGGTGTTAAAAGAACAAAGTAAAAACGGTGCAGAAACGATTTCCTCATCATCTTTGGGGCGTATGCTTGATTTGAAACCCAGTCAGATTAGAAAGGATCTATCTTATTTTGGCGGTTTCGGAAAAAGGGGAACCGGTTATAACGTAATAGATTTGATGAAGAGTATTGAAAAGATACTTGGCATCGATAAACGTTGGAATGTTTTAATCATCGGGGCAGGTAAAATAGGAAGGGCGTTAGCGAATTATCCGGGATTGATTCAGGATGGATTCACAATAAAAGGGATTGTGGATGTAAGCGAAAAGAAAATAGGAAAAACAATTGATGAGCACTTAACAATAGAAGATGTGGCAGAGATGGAAAAAATCATTAGGGAAAGAAAAATTGAAATCGGAGTCCTATGTGTTCCTTCGGATGTTGCTCAGAAAGTCTTGAATTCCGTTATTCAATACGGAATAAAAGGTATCGTCAATTTTGTGCCTAAACGGTTAAAAGCCCCCAAAGATGTCATGATAGAAGATGTTCAAATTTCATTGTCATTTAAAGCCTTATCTTTTCGAATGGTCAACAGTGAAAGATAAACGTGATTTTCTCCACCTTCATGATATAATCGGTCAGTAATTTTTAACTTCTGCAGAGGTGACTGTTATGAGATTTACAAAGTTATATGCCCCTACTATAAAAGAGGCTCCGGCTGATTCCGATCTGATTAGTTACGAATATTTGGTAAGAGGCGGTTTTATCAGAAAGGTGGCTGCCGGTATCTTTACTTATTTACCGCTTGGCAATCGAGTTCTTCAAAAGATAACTCAGATTGTGAGGGAAGAAATGGATAATGCCGGTTGTCAGGAATTATTGATGCCCATTGCACAGCCTGCAAATATCTGGAAAGAATCCGGAAGATGGGATGATTACGGTCCTGAAATGATGAAACTGCAGGACAGACATAACAGAGCCTTTACATTGGGTCCCACCCACGAAGAAATGATTACTGTAACGGTGAAAAATGAATTGGTGAGTTATAAAGAGCTTCCTAAAAACCTGTATCAGATCAATACAAAGTACAGAGATGAAATCAGACCCAGATTCGGTTTATTAAGAGCCAGGGAATTTATCATGAAAGATGCATATAGCTTTCATACTGATGAGGCTTCTCTTGATGAGACTTATAATCAAATGTACAAGGCTTACGAAAAGATACTTGAGAGAATGGGACTGGATTATATGGCAGTTGAGGCCGATTCAGGTGCTATTGGGGGCAGTGATACCCATGAGTTTGTAATATTGGCTGAAAATGGAGAATCTTCATTATTAACTTGTAAAACGTGTGGTTATAAGGCAACGGATGAAAGAGCCGAGTACAAAGCAGATTATCATTATCCGCAAGAGCAAATGATTGAACGACAAGAGGTTAGTACACCCGATCAAAAAACAATCGAACAAATCTCTGAGTATTTGAATGTGGACAAGAAGAAAATTGTAAAATCTTTGTTATTTAAAGGCAGAGAAGGATACATTTTAGCCTTGATCAGAGGGGATTTGGAAATCAATTTTGCCAAATTGAAAGCACATGTGGGCGATCAAACCCTTGAATTGGCACAACCTGAAGATGTATTAACGGATTTTGGAACACCTATCGGGTTCATCGGTCCTGTAGGACTTAACAGAGAAGATGTGAAAATCGTGGGAGATTTAAGTGTTAGAGGGTTAACCAATTTTGTGACGGGTGCCATGAAGCAAGACGCTCATTTTATTCACACAAATCTGGAACGAGATTTCCAAGTAGATGGTTGGCACGATATTAAAATGGTTACAAAAGGAGATGCATGTCCGGTTTGCTCCAATCCCTTGGATGAAACAAGGGGGATTGAAATGGGTCAGGTTTTCAAACTGGGCCAAAAATATTCTAAATCTTTGGGTGCCAATTTTACAGATGAATCCGGCCAACAGTTACCCTTTCATATGGGGTGTTATGGCTGGGGAATTTCAAGAAGTATTGCCGGCGTTGTGGAACAACTCCACGATGAGAATGGGATTTTGTGGCCGATTTCCCTGGCCCCTTACCATATTATTATTACGTTGATCAACCCAAAAAACGAAGAACAGAGTGAAGCAGCCGAAACGATTTATAATCTCCTGAAAGAAAAAGGTGAAGAAGTTCTGTTGGATGACAGGGAAAATTCTCCCGGCTCCAAGTTCAAGGATGCCGATTTGATTGGTATACCCATCAGGGTTACTGTTGGCAGGGGGGTTAAAAAATCAAAGGTTGAATTGAAATTGAGAAACGATACACAAAAGCGTGAAATCGATATCTCAGATGGGTTTGAAGAATTATTAAAGGAAATTAAAAAGGCAAAAGAGACATATGATCCCAGAAACACAAAATAAAAATAATCAAACGGTGACAATCCCTGAACACTTCTCTTATTTGTGTAAGGCAACAAAAACAGGGGTTTTACGATTCTTGTCGCATCGGGAATGGATTACCGCAACGGAAAGAACCATGAGGAGGGCTTCTTTTCCCTTATGGTTTACGCAAGGTTTTCATCCTAAACCAAAGTTGACTTTTTCAAGAGCCTTACCAACCGGTTTGATTTCTCAGGCCATTTATTTTGTTGTAAGGTTATCAAAAACGGAACTTTCTACAGGTGAACTGATGAAATCGTTTAACGCCAAATCACCTCGAGGGTTAAAAATAAAGGGCATGTGGCAGATGAAACCGGGTGAAAAAATTAACAAATATTTGGATTTGTGGTCTTTCCGAATCCTTATAAAGGATCAATTAGATGACAAAAAAATAGAAGAGATTACACAAATGATTCAGAAACGAGCCTTCGATGATCGTTGTGTGATTCTTGATAAAAGCTTTTTTATGATAGAATATAAAACAGTGGAGAAAAAATGGTTGGATTACAGAGATATCATGCAAACCCTTTACGGCGAGAGGTTTCCCAGATTGTTTTATTTACCTATATTGAGGGAAGTATATCTTAAACGTGAATCCTGTATTCCCGTAAGTGATGTATTTGATTTACATGGGAGGCAATAATGTCGAAAAAGGTTTTAGTTGTAGATGATTCTCCGGTATTGAGGAATATCATCGTTTTTAATTTAAAAAAAGCTGGATATGAAATTCAACAGGCGGTAGATGGGGTCGATGGTATCGAAAAGATTCGTGAATTTAAACCGGATATGATCGTCTTGGATATTATGATGCCAAGACTCGATGGTTTCGGTGTTTTGATGGAAAAATCAAAGGATGATGCTATAAAAAGTATTCCCGTAATTATTTTGACGGCCAAAGGTGGAGAAGAGGATAAGGATAAAGCAATATCTCTTGGAGCTTTAGGTGTATTGACAAAGCCTTTTAGTCCAAAGCAGCTTATTTCTTCAGTGAAAGAAGTGATTGGCGATGCCTCTTAAAAAAAGACTTGAAGAGTTGTTAAAGAGAATTGAGCAGATTTCGGATTTGGAAGTTGAAAGAAGTGCTGAAGAAAATTCGTTGTCGGAAAATGGAGAGGAATACATCGTTAATGTGCTGGATCACGGAATTGAAAAGCTGGAAAACGAGCTTGTAAACTACAAAAATCAGCTCGAAGAAAGTTCAATTATGCTGGAAACACAGCTCGAAGAGATTTCCAAGACCTATGAAGAACTTTCCACTCTGTATGAAGTTACAAGAATATTATCTCATACCCTTGATCCCATTTCTGTTGTTGATCGTCTTATCGAATCTATTAGGAATTCAATCCCATCTGAAGGGATTGGTATTTATTTCTCCTATCTAAGTGTTAATGAGTTTTATTGTTCTGTAATTGAAGAATCCAACCTAAAAGATAAACTCGATGACTGCAAAACGTTTGTTGTTGATTATCTATCAAAAGATGATGTTAAAATTCTGATGCTGGAAAATGAAAAGTTAGAACAATTTGGCATCTCCGAAAATATTCGATCCATGATCATTATTCCCATCAGTTCAAACAACAAGTGTTATGGGGGAATAGTACTTGCAAACCGTGAGCTTGGAGGAATTTTTACAGCCGGTGACAGAAAATTGTTGGAATCCATTGCCAATCAGATTCATTTCAGTATTGAGAACTTTATTTATTTGGAAGAAAAGATCGAACAAGAAAGATTGAGGGAGCAAATAAGTATTGCAAAAGAGATTCAAAACAGTTTATTGCCTTCAGTCATTATTCAACCGGAAAATACGGAGATTGCCGCCAGTTTTTCTCCTGCGGTAGAAGTGGCCGGAGATTATTACGATGTCTTTTTTATCGGGAACAAAACATTTCTGATTGTTGCCGATGTTTCGGGAAAGGGAATACCGGCGTCATTATTGATGAGTAGTTTCCGATCTGCTGTCAAAATAATGGTTCATAGTTCAAATTCATTGCCCGAACTGGTTTCAAAAGTGAATGATCATATCGCTCAGAATGACATTACCGATCGATTTGTGACTTCCATGTTTGTGCTTATGGATACAGAGAAGGGTAGCTTTAAGTATTCAAATGCAGGACATGATCCGATTATACTTTATAGAAAAGAAACAGACGAATTTTTTGAAATAAGCAACAACGGCATACCTATAGGGATTTTTCAAGATCAGCAATATATTGAAGAAACCTTTAATTTAAAACCTGGAGATGTCTTTGTCATTTATACTGATGGTATTCCAGAGGCCAGAAATGAGAAAAAAGAAGAGTTTGGCTTCGAAAGGTTAAAAGAGGTTGTTAAGACTAATTGTAATTGTTCTGCTACTGAGATTAAAAATCAGATTCTCCATGCTTTGGAAGAATTTGTAGGAACCGCAAAACAACATGATGATACGACTTTTATTGTTGTAAAATATTTATGAATTATAAAACTGAAGGAGGTTTTATCTTTGTCCGGACACAATAAATGGGCCAATATTAAACATCGAAAAGGGGCTCAAGACAAGAAACGTTCAGCCCTTTTTAACAAAATTATCAGAGAACTAACGGTTTCTGCCAGAGAAGGGGGCGGGGATCCGGATTCAAACCCCAGATTAAGAGTTGCCATGGACAAGGCAAGAGACGCCAATATGCCAAAAGACACCATAGAAAAGGCGGTTAAAAGAGGTACCGGTGAGCTTGAAGGTGTAGAATACGTTGAAATCACGTATGAAGGTTACGGTTCAGCAGGAGTAGCCATGCTTGTAACAACTGTTTCAGATAACAAAAACAGAACCGCTCAAGAAATTCGACATGTGTTCAGCAAGTACAACGGAAACATGGCAGAATCCGGAAGTGTTGCATGGATATTTGAGAAAAAAGGGTCTATGACGGTGAGTAAAGAACAGATAGCGGATGTGGATGAATTCATGATGACTGCTATTGATTCCGGTGCTGAAGATATCGATGACAGTGGCGATCCCGTTTCAATAATCACGGCACCTGAAGATATGATGCAGGTGGCAGATGCCCTTAAAGAAGCCGGCTATATACCGAAAGATATTGAGTTTTCCTATCTTCCAAAAAATACAGTGGCCATTGAAGGCAGAGATGCCGAAAAGGTTTTAAACCTTATCTCAAAATTGGAAGATCTTGACGATGTTCAAAATGTTTATGCCAATTTCGACATTGACGATGCAGAAATGGAAAGGATAATGGAAACCCTTTGAGGGTCAAGTGAATCCCCTTCTTGATTTGCATTTACACACAAGTTTTTCAGATGGAGAAAAATCACCCAAGTCTCTTGTTAAGTCGTTAAAGGCTAACAATGTAACACATTTTTCTATTACGGATCACGATAATATGGCTCCGTATGAACCAATACAAAGGGCAGCTCTCGAGAATGATATGCATACGTTACCCGGTATAGAGATTTCTTCCTTGTACAAAGGGGCGGAAGTTCACATTTTAGGGTATCAATTTGATTGGCGCTCCCCTCTTTTAAATGCTTTTATCAAAGAACGTATCACATTACGAAAAGAGAGAGCCCTTTTGATATTTGAAATGCTTAAGAAAAAAGGGTATGAGTTTGATCAAAGAGATATTCAACGAGTTATCAACGCCCATTATGTAGGTAGACCTCAAATAGCAGATTTACTCTTTGATCATGGGTATGTGGCCAATCCCTCAGAGGCCTTTAGTGAAGAATTTATTGGAGACTCGGGGGATAAAGCCATTATTACCTACAAATTAAAACCCGTTGATGAGGTAATAACAATCATCAAACAAGCAGGGGGATTAGTATTTTTGGCACATCCGGGTTTGTTCAACGGAAATGGGGCTAATTCAGAGGGGATGAATAAACATGATATTCAACTGTTTGTGGAGCTTGGAATAGACGGCTTGGAGGTATTTCATCCCAAACAGACCAAAGCACAAATTCAGAGATACTTATCATTTGCAAAGGAAAAGAATTTGTTGATCAGCATGGGGTCCGATTATCACCGGGGTCCTTACAAAGTGAATCATTATGCCTTGAATCATCATAAATACTTGAAGGATGTTTTGTCATGGTTGGAATGAAAAAAAATCTGATAATTATTTTCGTTTTCTTTTTTCTTCTGATTTTAGTAACTTATGGATACGCTCAAGATAACGAATTTGAAGATTTAGATTGGGAATTGCTTTATCCGGAAGAGATTTTGACAGATGCCAATGTCGAGCTCGATATCTCTTCGGGTTTTTTTCTTACCGCAGAGCCTGCCATGGGAGCTTTTGTTACACTAAACCCCAAGATGCATTTTCTTATTTTTGACGGAAAATTCAACATCATGGTGGAACAACGAAAAGATGATTTTGGAACTTACTTTCAATTGGCGAATAAAGAAGTATCCGATTATTTTGAATTCACAAGGGTAAAATATAAAAATTTGATTTTTTATTTCGGATTGGACAATCGGTTAAATTCAAAAATGGTCTTTCTTCCTCGTGTTGATTTCCACAGGAAATATATTCATTTTGGTTACGACAATCAAGATTGGCAACTGGATGTCCAATCACCTGAATGGAATTCCTGGGTCTTTGATTTTTCATCTCCGGCTCTCAGAGTTGGAGACTGGAGTTTTAAAATCAATGCCGATGCATTTATTGACAATTCGTCTTCTATTACATATGCCCTATCAGCCGGGCCGGGTGTTGTTTTTAAAGGGTTTGAACTCTCTCCGTTTGTGGGATACCAGCATTTTGGAGTACAAACGGATAAAATGGAAAACTACGATGAACAATTTGAAGAGGGTTCTGATCATTTGGTTTATGGGCTACTGGGAGAATACCAAAAAGGCGAATTTTCTATAAGGGGTGGGATAAAAAACTCAGTTGAATTCTCTCCGTTTTTAACCGTTCATGTAGGACCTTTGGAACTGAGTGCCGGGACAGCCTTATTTATGGCTCATGAGAATCCAGGGAGAAGGACTTGGAGAGATGCATACTGGAATTTCGAAACTGACAATACAGTAACAAACATTGGTTTTTCGAGTGAAACGAATGATAATGATGAAATGATTAATTCACTTTTTGCCAATTTCGAATTTCGAGTATTAGATAATCTGTTCATGGATATACGTCTTGTAAAGAAAGAAAATTGGTTATTCAAAATGGGAGCCAGGTATAATTTTAAACTCGACTTTTATTGATGAACATGATGATGAAGACTGGAGGAAATGACATGATTGAAAAGATAACAGATCCGGAGTTTGACTGGTTTGTTACTGAAGTTAAAAAAAAGCTTGACCTGGATTTAAGTGGATATAAACCGCATAGGGTTAAAAGAAGAACGGATATTTTACTAAGAAAAAATCGTACTGACACTTACAGGGACTATATGAAGCTGATTTTATCCGATGAGGATAAAAAAGAAGAGTTCCTGGATAAATTGACGATAAATGTGACAGAATTTTTCAGAAATCCGGAAAAGTGGAAGGCCTTGGAAAAAAAGTATCTGCCTTTAAAATTAAAAGAAACCGGACCCAGATTGAAGATATGGAGTGCCGGTTGTTCCAGTGGAGAAGAACCGTATACCTGGGCTATCATCCTTGAGCAATTAAAAGCTTCTCAGGCAAAAATCACAGCAACTGATATTGATACCGGAGTTTTGGCTCAAGCGAAAGACGGAATTTATGGAAAACGCGCACTTGAAAGCACTGACCCGGCTATAGTGGATCAGTATTTTAAAAAATTAGACAAAGAAAGATACGAAGTAAAACCGGTCTTAAAAACAAGAGTCATGTTTAAAAAACATAACATGCTCCAGGATCCTTTCGAAAAGGACCTGGATTTTATCTCATGCAGAAACGTTGTTATTTATTTTGAGATGGAAACAAAAAATGTTTTGTATCAAAATTTCGTGAATGCGCTTAAGCCCGGTGGAATCCTCTTTGTTGGCAGTACCGAAAGGATATTCAATTATAGAAAACTCGGATTAAAAGTCATCGAGCCGTTTTTCTATCAAAAGATTTAGGCAGGAGAATGATATGGGATTTTTTGATAAACTGAAAAGAGGACTAAAGAAGACCAACGAAGAAACGTTTGGGAAAATCAAAAAGATTTTGAGTTTTGGAAAATTGGATGAGGACACCCTGGAAGAGATAGAAGAAATTTTAATCATGGGTGATGTAGGTGTTGAGTGTTCCGAGAGGATCATTGAAAGTCTTCAGGAGAGAAAAAAGGAGTTCGATTCTCCGGAACAGGCGCTCCAAGCTATCATGGTTGAAATGCTTGATGGGGAAAGGGAATTAAATTATCCGTCGGAGGGACCCTTTGTCATCAGTGTAGTGGGAGTCAATGGTGCTGGGAAAACGACTACCATTGGGAAAATAGCCAAAATCCTAAAGAACAACGGCAAAGAAGTGGTATTGGCAGCTGCCGATACCTTTCGAGCAGCAGCCATTGATCAGCTTCGGGTATGGGCTCAGGAGAGAGCAGAAGTGACCCTTATCTCACATCAGCATGGAGCAGATGCTGGAGCAGTTGCGTTTGACGCTGTTCAACATGCCAAATCCAAGAATAAAGATTGTGTGATAATCGATACAGCGGGTCGTTTACACACAAAAACAAATCTGATGAACGAGTTGGCGAAGGTCCATAAAGTAGTTAAAAAGGTTATACCCGAAGCGCCACATGAGATTCTTCTTGTTATCGATGCAACTACGGGACAAAACGGATTGATGCAAGCGGAGAAATTCGCGGAGGCAGTGGGCGTAACCGGAATAGTCATCACTAAACTGGATGGAACAGCCAAGGGAGGTATCGCTCTATCCATCAAAGAAAGATTCGGTATTCCCATTAAATTCATTGGTGTGGGAGAAGGGATCGACGACCTAAAACCCTTTGATCCAAATGATTTTGTCAATGCATTGTTACAGGAAACTGAGGATGAATAATGGCTAAAAAAAAGTTTTGGTATAAAAAGATGGTTTGTCCTTTATGTGAGTCAGAATTTGAATCGGTAAGGGTTTTTTCCAATGCCATATCTGTTAAAAAAAGGGATATCTTCTTGAGACCCACTTATCAAGATGTGGACCCTGACAGGTATTCCCTTGTGACGTGTCCTGAATGTTATTTTACCGCATTTGAAAGTGATTTTGATAAGATACTGGACACGATGCCTTTTGTCCGCTTAGACATGTTGAGAAACAGTCTGGCAAGGGCAAAACAAAATTTAACGTTGAATCTGGGAGAAGACCGAACGATTGAAGATTCCCATAATATTCAAATCCTTGGGATATTAACGTATATCCAAGCTGATATGCCCTTTAAAACAGCTCAATTATTTTTAAAGATGGGTTGGTATTACATGGACAAAAACGATTTGGAAAACGCAGCCATCAGTTATTCTAAGGCACTTAAACAATTTGAGAGGGCATACGCTGAAGATAAAAAAGGAGAGCACAGTGACGGGATTATGTTTTACATGTCATCGCTTAACATTCAGCTCAATCAGTTCAAGGAAGGCTTTAAATGGCTTGAAAGACTTATAAAAGAATACAGAGGATCAAATTCCCACTATATTAAAGCGGCCCAAGAGCTATGGGAGGAGGTAAGAGGATCCGATTAACGATTGACACAACAAAGGGGATGATTTTCACCCTTCTGGTTTTTAGCGTAGTCTTCTTAACATCATGCTATGACAATACCAAGGTATTCAGTGAAGAAGATATTGTAAACACTTCTTTGAGTAACCTTGTGGAACAACTCCAATTACAGGTTGAAGAGTTTTTTTGGCTGCAAAATCAAAACAAAGTGGATATTGAAAAAAATAATAGGGCCATTCAAGCGCTTTCAGAGGCATTAGAAAAAAATACGATGTTTGTTGATTCTCTTTATGCCAGTATGACATATGCCTCTATATTCAATCATGACCTTGACTTGACACAACAACAAAAAGTACCTACTATGGAAGAGATTAAAAGGCTCGTTGAGGAGCAAAGTCGAAAAAAAATTGAAGCCTTTGAAAAGACTTATATTCCCACACTGACCTCCGACTCAACAGGAGAAGAAACCGAAAAATTACAAAAAGAGATTGCCTTATTAAGGGAGAATTTTAAAAGCTTGAAATGGCAACTCTATAAAAATGATCCGGAACCTTTTAGCAAAGATGACTATCTCGTCTACGATGATAAAGTCGTTTATCAAGTTCAGTCCGGAGACACGCTAAGCCAAATAGCCAACGCCTTTGGATTAGGACCCAACGGTGCTGATGAAATTATGGCACTGAACAATATCAGCGATCCCAGGGCAATAAGAAGGGGGCAAGAATTGATTATCCAGAGTCCGCCGGTATTTGAGCGCATTCAAATCCCCCTTTACGGACGAAAAAACCTGATACCTTCAGATATCCTTACATTTTATGCAGAAAATACTCAGAACGGTTTCTCACGGGGGTTGACATTTGTAACACTTGATCATCAGGAAATTGTATCCTGTTTACCCGGGCGAGTCATTGACAAGGGCGTTTCTTATGTGGTGATCTATCATGGCAACGATATTAAACTTGTTTATTCAGATCTTCAAGATATCTTGATTGACAAAGGCGATTGGGTAACAGGTGGTCAAATAATCGGGACATCACATAACAACTCTTTCACCCTTGAGTTCATTCTCAATACCGAATACAGAGATCCTATGAAGCTCTTTTTAAAACAAATGGGGCAATTTAGAATAACATTTTACACAGAATGGGAAGATGGTAACTTACCGTATTTTCCATATTTTAGACGTGTCAAAGATGGTAGTTTTGCAAAAGAATGGTATTCTGTTGCAGCTGATCCGGAGTTGTTTGAAAAAGGAACGATGATTTACATCCCTGAGCTTAAGGGAACGCCTTCAAAAGGCTTGTTTGTTGTTGAAGATGAAGGTAGTGCCATTAAAGGTAATGCCATAGATGTCTACATCAGGGATCTGACCCTTGCTTCGTTGCTTCAAACTCAGTCGGTCGTATATCGATTTCCATAAAAAAACGACCCTAAAAGGGCCGTTTTATGATGGATATGATGAATTATCTTCTTATCCCAAGTTTTACAAGCATTTCTTTGTAAACCTCCGGTCTTTTTTCCCTGAGGTACTTTAATAATCTTCTTCTTCTGCCAACCAACTTCATCAGACCCCTTCTGGTGTGGAAATCCTTTTTGTGTCTTTTTAAATGCTCAGTCAATTGTCTGATTCTTGCGGTAAGCATTGCCACCTGAACCTCTACCGATCCGGTGTCATGTTCGTTGATCTTAAATTCATCAATGATCATTTGCTTCTTGTCATAATCCAGAGCCATTATTACACCTCCAAAATTCGCCCCAAACAAAGTACAAGGAGGCTCAACCCAAGTCTTTGTACGGGGTAATATGCTGACTGATTCTAACATAAATCGTTTT
>JASUTC010000114.1 GCA_030445775.1 Thermotogaceae bacterium
CTAATGGATGAGGCCTTTTCGGCTCTTGACCCGTTAATCAAAAAGGATATGCAGGACCAGTTGTTGGAATTACAGGAAGATTTGCAAAAAACCATTGTGTTTATCACTCATGATTTGGATGAAGCCTTGAAATTGGGAGATAGGATCGCCATTATGAAAGACGGAAAGATTGTACAAATTGGTACCGGAGAAGAGATATTGACGAATCCGGCTAATTCGTATGTAAAGGATTTTGTTGAAAATGTTGACCGAACAAAGGTGATTACAGCCGAAACCATTTTAAGAAAACCTTTGGAAAAGGCTTTGCCTAATGAAGTGGCAAAGGTCGTATTAAGAAGAATGCGAAAGAACGATATGACGGTCATACCCGTAACAACAAAGAAGAAAGAGTTCCAAGGAGTGATCACCATTGATGATATTGTAGCCTTTGTCAAAGATGGGCATCAGGATATCACAAAGATCATCCAGACGGTTGAAACAGTGGGAAAAGACACTTCAATTTATGATATGTCAGTTGTAGCTGTTGATACAGAGCATCCCATTGCCGTCGTTGACAACGGTAGATTGTTGGGATTCATCGATAAAGTAGATTTACTCTCCGGAATTATTGGGGCGGTGGATTAAATGTTTGAATTACCGATTGGAGAAGTATTTGAAAATATAGTCAATTGGATGACGGATAACTGGGAGCCTTTTTTTGACGGCATCAACTGGTTCGTAGACTTGATTGTGTCAAATTTGGAAAACCTGTTCCTGTTACCATCCCCTTTGGTCATGATTGCCATTCTTGGCTTTTTGGGATGGTTTGTTGCCGGAAGAGGTGTGGGAATATTCACCCTCATCGGACTCTTTATAGTGGACTCCATGAAGCTATGGCCTGAGACCATGGAAACGTTGGCCCTTGTGATTAGTGCAGCCTTTATTGCCCTTTTAATTGGCATTCCATTGGGTATCTGGGCCGCTAAAAATGACGTGGTGAATAAAATTATGAGACCCGTTCTTGATTTCATGCAGACCATGCCCGCGTTTGTTTACCTGATACCGGCTGTATTATTTTTTGGGCTTGGAAAAGTTCCCGGTGCAGTGGCGACGATTATATTCTCCATGCCACCGGTGGTCAGACTAACAAACTTAGGAATCAGACAGATCCCAAAAGAGGTGATCGAAGCCTCTCAGGCGTTCGGTTCTACAGGGGCTCAGGAATTATTTAAAGTGGAAATCCCATTGGCAACCCCCACCATATTTGCGGGGATCAACCAGACCATCATGCTTTCTTTATCCATGGTTGTTATCTCATCCATGATCGGGGCCGGTGGACTTGGTGGAAAAGTACTTTCAGGGATTACACAGTATAAAATAGGTTTAGGTTTTGAGAGTGGAATCGCAGTGGTTATTCTGGCCATGGTATTGGACAGAATTACACAGGCTCTCGGAAAAAGCAAGAAGAAAAAACTTTAAGGAGGAATGATTCATGAAGAAATTAGTAGTATTACTGACAGTGATGATGCTTGCTCTGACAATCCTTGGGGCAAAAACAGTTAAGCTTGCATATGTTAACTGGGCAGAAGGTATTGCCATGACAAATTTGGTAAAAGTGGTATTGGAAGATAAAATGGGGTACGATGTTGATATGACCATGGCTGACCCCGGAGTGGTATACGCTTCAATCGCAAGGGGATTCCAGGATGCATTCTTAGATGGATGGCTTCCGGTTACTCATAAAAGCTACATGGAACAATTTAGAGATGACATCACCGATTTGGGATACAACTTCGAAGGAGCCAGAATAGGACTTGTTGTGCCTACATACGTGGAAATAGATTCCATAGAAGAAATGAATGAACACAAAGACAAATTTGACGGCAGAATTGTCGGAATCGACCCGGGTGCCGGCATCATGCAGGCGACTGAAAGAGCCATTGATGAATACGATCTGGACATCGAACTCGTTGAGAGTTCCGGACCGGTTATGACCGCCAGTATCGCCAGTGCTGTTAAAGATGGCGAATGGATAGCGGTAACAGGTTGGCAGCCCCATTGGAAATTTGCCAAATGGGATCTGAAGTTCCTGGAAGACAAAAACGGTGTTTATGGAGCTGTTGAAAACATTCATACCATTGCAAGAAGAGATCTTATCGTGGATATGCCGGAAGTGGCTCAGTTCTTGACCCATTTCTATATGGACTCCCAGCATCTCGGAGACTTGATGGGTGCCATCGCTGAAAGTGATGAAGATGCAGAAGATGTAGCCAGAGCATGGATGAAAGGTCTGCCTTGTTTTTGTTTAACGAAGTAAAAATAATTGCATAAACAACTAAAATATGATAGAATAATCCTTGCGCATCATGCAGGCGGGGGGTTAGTGGTCCCCTGAACCCGAAACCCACTTGAGCGGGGCTGATGCGTTGTCTGAGGTCCTATCGGTGAGAAAGGTTTCAGATAAGTGGTGTTGATGCAGAGGTCCTGTGCGGCGGATAGCTGTGAACCTGGTCAGGTCCGGAAGGAAGCAGCCATAAGCAGTCCCATCCGGGTGCCACAGGAGTGCCTCTGCTGAGCTTACTGTCTGAAAACATCTTGTCGGTGTCTATCGAAGCAACGCGCATGATGCGTTTTATTTTCGCTTGACCCAATAAACCCTTTGTGATATAATACATCGCTGTTGTTGGGGTCGTAACTCAGCTGGGAGAGTGTTACCTTCGCAAGGTAGAAGCCGTGGGTTCGAATCCCACGACGAGGTTGATCCCTCATGCGGGTTCGAGTCCCGCCCTCGGCACCAAAATAGGTATTTCAAAATAGGTATTTTTAAAAAGAGGACTAAAAAGTCCTCTTTTTTGTATTTCTTTGACCCTAAAACTGACCTCAACTAAAAATAACCCTGAAGTTTTGTCTTTCAAAACTTCAAGGCGTGGTTCTCAACGCCAGTCCTCTTTTTTTATACCCACAATTTCCCAATTCTTCTCAATGAATCCACGTATGGTGTTTGCTTTCAAATTCCCCTATCAGTCTTTTCACAGTTTCATTTTCTTCCTCTGTACCGATAGTCACTCGGATATACTCATCCATTTTCCCGGAGAAATTTCTTACGGCAATGCCTCTTTTAAATAGGAAATCGTAGGCATCTGTTTTTAGCAACACAAAATTGGCCGAGGATTTAACAGGAACCAGATCGGCAAGGACTTCTTGTAATTTATCCCGTTCCCGTTTAATAAACGCCACCTTTTCTTGAATAATTGCCTTGTTCTTCAACATTTCCAGTGCCATCTTGGCAGAGAAGATGTTCATGCTGAAAGGGGCGTGCGCACGTCTGAAATGATTTGCGATGGTTTTGGACGTGATGGCGTAACCAATGCGCAAGCCGCTCATGCCGAAGGCCTTGGAAAAGGTTCTCAGGATGATGAGATTTTCGTATTCCTCCAAAAGTGGTAAACAATTTTTCTCGGAAAACTCCACATACGCCTGATCCAGAAGGACCGGAACACCTGTGTCCAGAATCTTCCTGATCTTTGATTCTTCCATGTCGTTTCCCGTGGGGTTGTTGGGAGAGCAAATCACCACTAAGGCCATCTTTTCTGGATCAGGTATGAAAGAATCCGGTATTGAAAAGTTCTTATCCAGATCTATATCTGTAACATTCAAACCATAGCGCATGGCGTAAAAACCGTACATGGAAAAGGTGGGTTGAAAGGTCACCACCTGCTCGCCCTCAAAGAGGCTGATAATCTCCGGGATCAGGGCATCGCCTCCATTGGAAACAAAGATTTGCTCCGGATCGATGGCCTTTTCTTCTGCAATTTTCGACCGTAACGTCAGCGAATCAATCTCGGGATAGCGGTTAAAGGGGTTATCGTGAAAATATTCAAAGACCTTCTTTTTGATTGCCAAGGGGACATCAAAGGGACTCTCGTTTTTGTCCAGTCGTACCGGGGGTAGCTTTTTGGGTACGGTGTAGGCTTCCATTTCAATGATATTTTTTCTAAATCGCATCATTTTCTCCTTTTCGCCAATTCTTTCATGATTTCATCAAAGTTCACATCATTATACGCCAAAAGCACAAACAGATGATAGAACAAGTCTCCCAACTCGTACACCAGCGATTCTCTGGATTGTGCCACCAGCACTTCCACGGCTTCTTCACCAAATTTTTTGTAAATCTTCTCCTTGCCCTCTTTGAAAAGACTTGTGGTATAAGAACCTTCGGGCATCTGGACTTTTCTTTGTTTGATCAGCTGTTCCAGCTCTTTCAGAACATTAAGGGAATAATCAATTTCCTCGCTCTTTTGTTCACTGTTACCCTCCAGTGTTTCAAAAAAACAGGAATAATGGCCTGTATGGCAAGCCGTTCCTTTTTGTTTTACCGTCATCAGCAAGGCATCCTGATCACAGTCCAGCTTGATTTCCACCAATCTCTGTGTGTTTCCGCTGACTTCGCCCTTTTTTCGGATGCGCCCCTTGCTTCTGGAATAATAATGGGCAAAACCCGTTTCCAACGTCAACTTTAAGGCTTCCCGGTCCATGTAGGCCAAAGTAAGCACATTTTTATCCGTATCCGAGACCACAACGGGAACCAACCCGTCCTCTTTTTCCCAATCTATTTTTGCAATCAGTCTTTCAAGATTTTCTGACATTGATACCAGCCCTTTCCAATTCATTCTTTAAATCACCTATATTAATCGTCCCATAGTGAAATATGGAAGCTGCCAACGCTGCAGAGGCATTGGTTTTGGTAAACACTTCCACAAAATCCTCAACAGAACCCGCTCCGCCGGAGGCGATAACGGGGATATTAACCACCTCAGATATAACCTTGGTCAAGGGAATATCAAACCCTTCCCTGACGCCATCGGTATCCATAGAGGTGAGCAGTATTTCACCGGCTCCTAACTGTTCACATGCTTGACACCATTCAACGGCATTTTTTCGTGTATCCAACCTGCCCCCGTTGATGTAGACATTCCAGGAGTCTCCCGTCCGCTTGGCATCCACCGCCACACAGATGTTGGCACTGCCGATGACTTTGGAAGCCTCCCAGATGAGTTGAGGATTTCTAACCGCTGCAGAGTTGATAAACACCTTGTCCGCTCCGGTTTTGATCACCTCTTTCATATCATCCACTTTTGAAAGCCCTCCACCAACGGTAAAAGGAATCGACAGTGATTGCGCAACGGATGTGGCCAACTCTTTAAGAATACCACGCTTTTCATGGGAAGCCGTAATGTCCAAAAAGACGATCTCGTCAACGCCCTGCTCCTCATAGGCAACCGCCGATTCCACAGGGTCTCCCACTTCACGGATAGACTGGAATTTAATCCCTTTCACCACCCGACCCTCTCGAATATCCAGGGCTGCAATTATTCTCTTGGATAACATCCCTCACACCCCCTTTAACATCTCACAAGTGAGCGTTCCTTCCAGCAATGCCCGTCCGATGACCACCCCTGAAAAGCCAAGCTCCTCTGCCTTTTTTATATCCTCAAGGGAAGAAACGCCCCCGGCATAGATGACTTCTTTGCCTTTCCAGAAGTTCTGAATATCCGAAATTCCCTCATTTGTCCCGTCCTTTTCGATATCAGTGAAGATGAAACGTGAGAAGTTGGCTTTTAACTCCTCAAAAGTATCTTCCAAAGAACGTCCTGACTCTTCCAACCAGCCTTCAACGGCGACTTTTCCCTTTCGGGAATCCAAACTCACGGTGACCGAATCAAACTCCCCGGTTAATGCTTTAACAAAGGCTTTATCGAAGGCTTTCGTGCTGATAATCGCATGTGCGATCCCGTATGAATAAACCCTTCGGATGGCTTCAAGGGTTCGCAGACCCCCGCCGTATTGGATTTTCAACCCCGTTTGTTCGACAATTTCCTTCACAATATCCAGATTTTTCGTCTCCCCGGAAAAAGCCCCGTCCAGATCGATGATGTGTAGAGTGTCAAAATATTTGGCGTATTCGATTGCAATATCCAGAGGGTTCCCGTATATCTTTTTCCGTTCTTTTTGCCCTTTATACAGCCTGATGGCCTGTTCATCGATTAAATCGATTGCCGGGTATATTGTCATTGTATCACCTCTTTTGGATTGATATTATGTATTTCAACCTTATTCGGTTGAATTTTAATGTTTTTTATGAAACTTTGGCTTTTCTGCGCGGGCGGACACGTCGGTCCGCCCCTACATTTTGGATAAAAACCACTTTAAAAACCTCTTTCCCGTTTTTCCCGATTTTTCCGGGTGAAACTGCACCCCCACAACATTATCCCTTTTAACCGCAGAACAAAACCTCACCGTTTGCTCTCCCACATGCTCCGTTATACCGAATTCGAAATCCTTCCCCTTTTGAGGCAAATAATACGAATGAACAAAATAAAAATAGGGGTCTTCAGGCAATCGAGTTGCCAAATCATTGTCCGTAAAAGTCACGCTGTTCCAGCCCATGTGAGGGCTCTGAACTCCCCGGAATTTCACAATGGTCCCTTCAAACA
>JASUTC010000029.1 GCA_030445775.1 Thermotogaceae bacterium
AATCAAACAAGAGGCGACGAGAAGAAAAATCCATGTTGTCAGGGTATTTGAAGAAGACCTTGAAGATGCGAGAATGCAAAACATCGCTGTTTCTGCCCACCTGTGCCGGGAATCACTTATTCCGGGAGTCAGAGAGGTGCACTATCTAAAAGCCATGGATGATTTAATGAAAGGGTCGATGCTGGAGGCTAACCAGGCACTTTTTGAGAAAATCCTAAAAAAAGATTGAGTCTGCATCAAGCACAAAAGCGGGTGTTAATATAAAAGGAGACAACATGAACGAAGTTACAAGAAAGGCAAAATTGGTAAAAAGCACGGAAAAACAGTTAAGAATGGCGAAAACAGCTGAAAAAAATACCGCACTTTTAGAGATTGGCAGACAGATTGAAAAGGATATGCCATTGATACTCCGAGCCAACGAAAAGGATGTAAAAGTCGCTCAGGAAAAAGGGGTCAGCGAGGCTTTGATTGACAGATTGAGGCTCACAGAGTCAAGAATCAACGCCATGATCACTGCCTGCTCTAAAGTGGCAACCTTAGCTGACCCGGTTGGAAAGGTGATCAAATCATGGATACAGGATACCTTGAGAATCACGCAAATAAGGGTTCCCATCGGGTCAATCGGGATGGTTTACGAATCACGCCCGAATGTGACCCTTGATGCCACCATTTTGGCTTTAAAGAGTGGTAACCCGGTTCTCTTGAGAGGTGGCAGTGATGCATTATCCTCTAATCTGGCGATAGCCAATGCCATTAAAACCGGGCTTTCCAATTCAAAGATCCCTTCATCAGCGGTGGAGATTGTTGAAGATACGGACAGGGAGAATGTTAACCGGATGTTGAAAATGAACGAATACCTGTCCTTGATTATCCCAAGGGGGGGAGCGGGATTGATCCGGTTTGTGGTTGAAAATTCTACGGTTCCGGTCCTTGAAACCGGTGTGGGGAACTGTCATATTTTCATCGACTACAATGCCGATGTTGAAAAGGCCGTAGAGATTGTCGACAACGCGAAAACACAACGGCCCGGTACTTGTAATGCGGTGGAAACGGTTTTGATCCATGAAGAGCTCGCTGAAAAGCTACTTCCAAAACTGAGAGAGAGGTTATCATCAAAGGGTGTTGAAATTCGGGGTTGTGAAAAAACGGCACAAGTCATAGAATGTGTTAGAGCCGATGAAACGGATTGGGAGACGGAGTATCTTGATTTTATCCTTGCCGTTAGGGTTGTTAAGGATGTGGATGAAGCTTTGGATCACATTGAACGTTATTCAACCGGCCACTCAGAATCGATTTTAACCAACGATTTATCAAATGCAACGCGTTTTCAGGCTTCCATTGACTCAGCGGCTGTTTATGTGAATGCATCAACCCGGTTTACAGACGGTGAACAATTTGGTTTTGGTGGGGAAATTGGTATCAGTACACAAAAACTCCACGCAAGGGGACCTGTAGGGCTTGAGGAACTCACCACTTACAAATACATCATCACCGGCGATTACAGCGTTAGGGGATAAGATGTCAAAGGTCGTTATTAAAGTCGGCAGTAATTTATTGATAAAACAAACAGGTGAAATCGATAAAAGTTATATCATCGAGTTGGCCAGGGTCGTATCCGGGTTAAAAGGAAATGGACACACCTGTATTTTAATCACATCCGGTGCAAAAGCCGCCGGTTATGGAAAGGCTCAAAAGGCAAACGTTGAAGAGGACTTGTATATCAAACAAGCGCTCTGTGCCATTGGGCAAGTTCAGCTCATGAAACTGTATGAGCTAGCTTTTGACATGTATGACGAAAAGGTCGCACAAATCCTGATCAATCGGGACGATTTTGGTCATCGGGAACGGTTCCTCAATTTAAGAAACACCCTTATCGGGTTGAATGAAATGGGTTTTATCCCCATCGCCAATGAGAACGATACCGTTTCCACCAACGAGATTACATTCGGTGATAACGATATCCTGGCTGCCATGACGGCCATCGGTTGGAAAAGTGATTATTTGTTGTTGCTCTCAAGTGTTGATGGTTTATTGGACGGTAATGACAAACTCATCAAGACTTTTACTCCTGAAACCAAATTGAAAAAAATAGAAAAAACCCAGTGGGGAAGCGGTGGAATAGAAACCAAGGTAAGAGCTGCGCGGGCAGCTTCTGCAGCCGGAGTTAGCTGTTGTATCTGTAATGGCAGAAACTTGGCAAATATTCAACGCTTTATACACGGGGAAAATCCCGGAACAAAATTTGAACCTTCCAAAATGCCCGGGTCCAAAAAGGCATGGATCGGTTTTCTTTCCAAGTCAAATGGAGAGATCATCATTAACGAAGGGGCTAAAAAGGCATTGATGATGAAGAAGAGCCTCTTACCGGTGGGGATTATTGCTGTGAGTGGATCCTTTACTATCGGAGATGTGATAGATGTGAAAACAGCCGATGGGTTTCAAATCGGGAGGGGGATCGCCAATTTTTCAGCTAATCAGGCAAAAAAAATTATAGGTTGCCAAAGTACTCAAATAAAGGAAAAACTTCATTATGATTCTCCCAATTGTTTTATCCACGTTGACAATTTTTGGTTGTCAACCAACTGAAGACTATTTTAAAACAAAAACTAAAAACAAAAGGCGTGTACTGAAGCTCTTTTGCATACTGTTTTTTTAAGATTTACCATTAAGATGATACAATAAAGAGGATGTTTGTTGAGTCGACTGTATCCGTAGTCACACCGGAGAGATAAAGGAAGTGAAGAATTTGAAATCGAAATCAATTAACGCTCTTAAAATGGGGGTTTCAAACAAGATCATCATCATGGATCTTATCAGGTATGAACCCGGTATTACCAGAAGGGAAATTGCTGCCAGGACGGGGTTAAACCCTTCTACGGTAACCAATATCATCAACAGTTTAAAGGAGATGAACTTTGTCTTTGAGACCGGGAAAAAGTCTACGCAAAATCCCGGCAGAAATTCCATTAAACTTGGGATCATGAAAGAAGCTGCCTCTGTTTTTGTTTTTCATATCAATGTTGAAGATACCATTTTTGGTATTGGTTATATGGACAACAGTGTGGAAATCTTGCAACATTTTTCCACGGAAAATGATCCTTCAGCCTTTTTTGATAAGATCTCCGAGATCATAAAAAAATACTATGCAAGAATGAGTAAAAAACCTTTTGGCGTTTCTTTTTCCTTCCCCGGTATTGTTGATCGTTTACACAACAAAATCAATATCATTCCACATTTGGGTTGGAAAGGTATAGCGGTGGAGGAAGAGTTAAAAAAAAGAATTGATGGATTTGATTTAAGGGTCAGAATTGCCAATGAGGCAAAGCTTTCCTTGAAAAGTGAAAAGGCGGTTAATTCAGCTATCAAGGACAAAATAAACGGAATTTATCTTTATCTTTCTCAAGGTGTTGGCGGAGCAGTACTCATTAACGATACGATATATACCGGCTCAAATTTTATTGCTGGTGAAATTGGGCATATGAGCATCAATAAAAACGGTCCTATTTGCCGCTGTGGTAACAGAGGCTGTCTGGAAACATATATTGGAGTCGATGTGCTTATCCGGCAGTATGAGGAGCAGAAAAAAATACCGGCGTCCGGAGTTCGAGAGAAGTTTAAAAAACTGATGGCTCTTTATATTGAAGGAGACGAGACAGCTGTTGAAACTGTTGAAGATATGTTGACATTCATGGATCAGGGAATTGCCAATATCACCAATATCTACAATCCGGATTTCATCATTATTGGAGGGATGGGTTGCGAATTTCCCAAATCCATTTTTGACCGATTAAATGAAAGGATAAAATCCAAGGCGTTAACTCCTGCCGGGGATAATGTGTTAATTATACCTCCATCTGTTGATGAGGCCTTAACGACTTTACAGGGTAGTACTATTGAAGCCATGGATGAATATGTGAGACGAGTAATTGTATAAAAAATGCGTGTTTTGTGGTTTTTTGTTAAAATTTTATAATCTGTGGTAAAGAAAAGAACAGTTATCAAAATGAAGATATTTAGTGTATAATACCCTGGCAGTTGCGGTAAGCATACTTGGATTGTACTTTATATTTTTATGATTATAGAAAGGATGATTAGAACATGGGCGTAAGCATGGAAGAAATTAAGGAATTAAGAGCAAAAACAGGAGTAGGTGTTTTGGACTGCAAAAAGGCTCTCGTAGAAAGCGATGGAGACATAGAAGAGGCCATCAGCTTTTTAAGAAAAAAGGGACTTGCAAAAGCCGCTAAAAAGAGTGGCAGATCCACTACGGAAGGCCTTGTCATCAGTAACAAAAAAGACGAAGGCAAAGATATCTTTATGCTGGCAGTTATGTGCGAAACCGATTTTGTTGCCAGAACCGATGAATTTAAGGCATTTGCCGAGTCTGTAACGAAAAACATAGAGAAAGACATCACTGAAACGAACAAGGCCTTATCAGTTCCTGAGGAAGTTGTTGAAAAGCATCAAGAAGAGGTTTCACAGGCGGTAGCCAAGATTGGAGAAAACATCCAGCTTGGTGATTACGCTAAATTTACTTTAAACGGTAATGGAAAAATATACGATTATACCCATTTTACTGGTAAGATCGGAGTCGCTGTTGAGATACTTTGCGATCAGGTTAGTGAAAGACTTGATGAATTGGGTAAAAATATTTGCTTACACATCGCAGCGTTTTCACCGGATTTTGTTTCCGGAGATGATATTGATGAGGAAGTTTTAAGCAAAGAAAGAGAGATCTACACCGATCAGATGAAAGAATCAGGCAAACCGGAAAAGATTATTGACAATATTGTGGAAGGTAAGATCAGAAAGTTCAAAGAGGAAAGATGTTTGCTGAGCCAAGGTTTTGCATTGGATGAAAGCAAAACTGTTCAAGAGCTTGTCGATGAATGTTCCAAGGAAATGGGAGAGCCCATCACCGTGAAAAGGTTCGCGAGGGTTTCAATAGGAGACTAATATCGTTAAAGATAAAGCAGGACGTTTGTTTGTGGGGGTTTGCCCATGATGAACGTCCTCTTTTTTTTAAAGGGGATGAAAATATGTACCAAAGAGTCCTTTTAAAGTTATCCGGTGAGGCACTGTCCGGAGAAGGCAGTAAGGGTTTCAGCGAAGAAAGCATTCGCTACTTGACAGAGGAAATCAAGGCAGTGTTTGAAAAAAAGGTTTCCATGGGCATTGTTATTGGAGCCGGTAATCTTTTTCGAGGCAGGGAACTGGAGCAAATTGAACCCAAGATGGCGGATCAAATCGGACTGTTGGGGACCAATATCAACGCCATTTATTTAAAGGCTTCTTTGGAAGAAAAGGAGATGACTTGCAGGGTATTTTCTCAGGTTGTCAACTTACAATCTGCTGAAAAGATTAATTATGACAGAGTACAAGATGCATTAGACCAAGGGGAGATCGTTATTTTTGGCGGGGGTACAAGCAATCCTTTTTTCACAACGGATACGGCGGCTGCGTTAAGGGCTGTAGAGATGAATGCTCAAATTATCATCAAAGCCACAAAGGTTGATGGGGTTTTTTCTTCAGATCCTCGGCATGATCCAACGGCAACTAAATTCGATCATCTTACCTTTTCTGAGGCAATAGAAAAGAATTTAAGAATTATGGATGTTGAAGCCTTTTCCATTTGCCGCAGATACAACGTACCCGTACAGGTGATGGATTTCTTTAAGCCCGGAAATCTTTTAAAAGCGATAATGGGGGAGAAAATTGGAACAACGTGCACACATTAGAAAAGGCCTTTTTATTTCTTTAGAAGGATTAGATGGCTGTGGTAAAACAACTCAAATAAAAGCCCTTCGCTGCGCTTTCCAAAGAGAAGGAAAAGAAGTGATTGATTTCCGTGAACCCGGATGCACCCATTTGGGAGAGCAGCTCAGGGAAATAGTACTCCATTCTGACTCACATATTGGAGAGCGTGCTGAATTGCTTATTTATCTTTCCTCCAGGGCTCAGGTAACGGATGAAATTGTTATACCGGCACTCAGCGAGGGAAAAGTTGTAATCGCTGACAGATATGCCGATTCCAGTGTTGCTTATCAGGGGTTTGGGCGTGCTATAGGCGCAGAAAAGGTTAAGGCTTTAAACGATTTTGCCATCAAAAATACCTATCCGGATATCACCTTTTTATTGGAGATTTCAGTGAGTGAGGCGTTGAAAAGGCTTGAAAATAAACCTTTAGACCGTCTTGAAAAAGAAAGGGGAACTTTTTTCCAAAGGGTTCATGAGGGATATGAATGGCTGTATCAACAAAATCCCCAACGGTTTGTTAAAATACCCGGAGAACTCGAACCCAAAGAAGTTGGACAACAAATCCTGAAAGTACTTAAGGGAAGGGGTTTTTTAGGGAAATGATAAAACAGGCAAGGTTGTCAAAGCATATATCAAGAAGGATTTCCAACGGACATCCCTATATCTATCAAAATGAGATTGACAATATCAAAGGTGAAGTTGAAAAGGGTGAGATTGTCGATGTTTTCACTTTCTCCGGCCAATTTGTGGGTAAAGGGTATTATAACCCTGATTCAAAGATCATCATCCGATTGATCACCCGATCCAACGAAAGAATCGATGGCAACTTTGTAGACAAGAAGCTCAAGGCCGCTTTGGCATATCGAAATAAATTTTTATCCCATGAACAAACTTACAGGCTTTTCAACGGTCTCTCCGATGGCATAAGCGGAATATCCTGTGACCGCTTTGATGATCTCTATTGTGTTTCCTCTTCCACAGCCGGTGGGGACAGATTGTTAAACCGGTTTATTGACAGCTTGGTTGAAATGGGAGCCCAAAGGATCATCATCAGAAACACCTCAGCCGGTAGAAAAAAGGAAAGGATAGATACGTATATTCAACCGGTTAAAGGAGATATCAGCCACATTCAGTCTTTTGAGATTAATGGGATTCACTATTCGGTGGACCCTTTTTCCCAAGAGGATCCGTTTTTCTATTTGGAGCAAAGAGAAAACGCCGTTCACTTTTCACAAATTGCCAAAAAGGTTTTCCCCCATCAGGCTGTAAAGGTCTACGATTTTTTTGCAGGGTATGGACAATTCGGGTTGAATATGTTGAAAGAAGGTTTTAAAACCGTTGAATTTTTGGACAGCGATGGACATTACGGTCCCTTTATTAATAAATCTGCGCAGGGTTTACAATTGGACGGTTATACCTTTAATGCTTGTAATGCCTTTGACTACCTTCATCGAATGGATATCGAAAACGACAAAGCCGACCTGATTATTTTGGACCCCCCACCTTTTACAGATTCAAGGAAAAAGAAGGGAAGGGCGTTAAACGCCTATAAGGAAATTAACCTACGAGCGCTGAAGATACTGAAAAAAGGCGGCTTGTTGGCAACCGGATGCCCTTCACAAAACGTATCACGAGAGGATCTTGAAATGATGTTTTACTCCATTGCCTCCGATATCAAACACGAAATACATATCTTGTATCGAGGATCCCAGCCCTTAGATTTTCCGGTAAAAATAAACATTTTTGAAACGGACTTTTTAAAATTCTACATTTTAATGAAAGGTGAAAGTCTTTGATAGAGATTCAAGATCTATGGTTTAATTACCAAGAACAGTCTGTTTTGGAAGGCATCAATTTAGAAATTAAGCACGGAGAATTCTGTGCGGTTGTTGGTGGTAACGGCAGCGGTAAAAGCACCTTGCTGAAGCTCATCGAAGGTTTATTGTTGCCCTCTTCCGGGAATATAACCGTGTTTGGTATGGATACGCAAAAAGAAGAGTTGATCCTGGAGATCAGAAAGAAGATTGGCTATGTTTTTCAAAATCCTGAAAACCAAATAATTGCATCAACGGTTCTGGAGGATATTTGTTTTGGAATGGAAAATCTGGGTTTTTCCAGGGAGATGATGACAGAAAGGTTGGAAAGAGTGTTGACTTTTACCGGTTTGAAAGGACTGGAAAACAAAAATCCCTTGATGTTGTCCGGAGGACAGAAGCAACGCCTTGCCATTGCGTCGTCCATTGTCACCGATCCTGAAATATTGTTAATGGATGAACCCCTCTCCATGCTGGATCCTGAGGGGCAACGGGATGTGTTTAAGTTAATTGTGGATTTTCACAAATCGAACAAAACAATTCTGTTGGTAACCCATGATATGGCAGTTGCTTCAAAAACAAATCGAATTATCTTTCTGAAGAATGGAAAAGTTGAACTTAGTGGAGAAACTGCACAAGTATTTCCAGAATTAGGTAAATACGAGGAATTAAGCGTCTAATGATGATAAAAAAAACCAGGTGAAACGATGATCGTCTTTGATCAATGCAGTTATCAATATTCAAAAAAAACACCACTGGAAACCACGGCGATTAAAGCAGTGAGCTTAAAACTTGAAAAAGCCCAACTAACTGCTTTAATGGGGAGGACTGGCTCCGGAAAGACAACACTTGCCAATTTGGCTGCAGGTTTATTGGAACCCGGAGAGGGATCAGTTTTTGTAGATGACCTCGACACTCGCGAAAAAAGGAATAGTTTAAAGATATCCCAAAAGGTTGGATTGGTTTTTCAGTATCCTGAAACCCAGTTTTTTTGTCCCACAGTTGGGGAAGAAATTGAATTTGCTTTAAAAAATTTCAACATTGACAATCCCTATCGAATGTTAACAATAAAGGCCTTGGAAAATGTGGGTCTAAATGCTTCTTATATCGATCGAAACCCATTCAAATTATCCGGCGGAGAGCAGCGTTTGGTGGCCATTGCCAGTATAATTTGTTGGGAACCCGATTATCTTTTTTTTGATGAACCCACTGCCGGCCTGGACGCCCTTTATAAAAAACAAGTTCTGTCAGTAATTAAGCAACTTGAAAAATCAGGGAAAGGGGTTTATATGATTACTCATGATACAAAATTGGTAAAAAATGAAGCAAAGAGACTGGTGGTTCTATGTGAAGGCAGGCTTTTTTATGACGGGGGAGTACAGTTATTTTTTGAAGATTCTCAAAATATGGAAAAGACAGGAATTTTTGAAATTTTTTAATACGAGCACCGAAAAAATTTGTCTTCAATTGAAAAATCATGTATAATTGATTTTGTCTGTAAGACTTAGGGGGGATTATGAAAGAAAACTGCATAACGATAATTACTATCATATTTATGTGTATTTCCATTTTGTTTATAACATCTTGCGCTCCTGAATCCGAGATAAAACCACCGGATACTTCAATTGAGCAAATGCAGCCTGTTTATGGGCAATCCGGAATCAGGATAGTGCTTTCAGGTGTCGATGATAAAACCCCCGTAGAAAAGTTAACTTATCAATATGTCTTTTATATCAAAAACGACAATGAGGACGAGGAGACTGACGAAGATCAGTTATTTCTCGAAGGCAGCTCTGAAAGCAAAGAACTCTTTATTGATTCCTTGGAATTTAAAGAAGGAGAATACCTGGTCAAAATAGCCGCTATTAACGAATTTGGTTTGGCGGATAAAACACCTGCAGAGGGAACGTTTATAGTGGATTTGACACCACCGGAGATACCTGTTATAAACTATCAGATCATCTCAGGAGAAGTCAAATTAAGTTTTACCAATAAAGACAATTCGGATATTGCCGGTTATGAGATGCTATTATCAAATTCCGTTGATTCAAAGGCCTTTTCAAGCACCCAAGACAGATTTACTTTTAAGGCGAATAAAGGCGATCATTATGAAATAGCCGTGAAGGCATATGATCATGCCGGGAACAGTTCACAAGAGAACCAAATTATGATTGACACCACAGTTGACGAGGCACCGTGTTTAGAAAATAGCCTTCCAAAGTTTTTGGGTAAGGACGATACGCATATACCTATTTCTTTTTTTGATGATTGGGCAAAGCATGAAGAAATTACCGTTCAAGCGACTTTTAACGGAAAAGAAGCGACGTTGGATGATGAAGGACTGAATGTTGATGTCTCGATGATGAACGAAGGAACGCACACACTTCATCTTCGTTTAACCGATGATAACGATAATGTTAAGGAAATTACAAATGAGATATTTATTGATTTAACTCCCCCGCAAATCCCATTTGATTGCACATTTAAAGACCAGGGGAACGGGTATCTCATCTCGTGGAATGCCGAAAGGGAAGAAATGGAAACCTTTAAAATTTACGGATTTAACATAGAGGAGGACATCACCCTTTTGGGTACAGTGGAAGGTAAGGCCTTCAGTACTCCTGAAAGATATCTTCATTATGTTATTACATCTGTTGATAAAGCCGGAAACGAAAGTTCACCCTCTTATCCTATAAGGACCTATAACGAACAATATCGTCCCATAACCTCTTCAGATCTGAGTGATATTCGGGAAAACACCTTGTTAACATCGCTTTATTCCCCATATGTTATAGATAAAAAGATTCAGATCCTACCAGGAATTCTGTTAGGTATAGAAAAAGGGGTAGAGTTGATCTTCACTGAAAAAGGCTCTTTGAAGGTGGAAGGTCAAATCTTGAGTATTCCTTCCAAATCGCCAAAAGAAAGGACGATTACCATCAACTTCGATGATTCAAATCACGAAGGTTCTCATTTACCACTTATTCAAATTAACGGAGGTTCAGTATGGTTGAATGAATCCAAAGTGTTTGGAAACAAGGTGCCTTTGACGTTGTTTGAAATTAACAACGGAGGAGAATTTAGGGCACAGCGGATTTCAGTCATCGGTGTTGATACGGTTATCAACAGTGTTGATTCAGATACAGTCGTTCTGGATAATAGTATCGTACAGGCTACAATTTTTGCGACAGGGGCAAGTGCCAGGTCTTTCCGCATTAACGGTTCAAAAATGACGGTTGTAGATGGGATGAACATCACAAACATTCAACAACTCGAGATCAACGATTCAACGATAGAGTCAACTCAAACTGCTTTAAATTTGAACGGTTTTACCAATGCTGTTATGAACGATAGCATAATAAGTGGGGCAAACACCTTTATTATCAACAAGTTTTCCGCTGTGGACATCAAATCCGTTAATGTTTACGCCACAAACGATGCCATCAGTTTACACGGGGCTTCAACACTAAATTTGAGGGATGTAACAGTATCAGCTTCCAACACCGGCATCTTTGTTGATCGAAGCGCGTATCTATGCGCCGTTGAAAGTATTATCAAGGATTCAAAGACCGGGTTGAATATTTTAAATCCCAACGTTTATTTTAATAAAATGATATTAACCGGAAACCATTTCGCTGTTAGGGGTAAAACCAACGAACAATGGTTGGAGAACGGATTAAAATTCATCGACAACGAAATTGATATGATTGAATAACACCCATGTATGTCAATGAAAACAGCGAAGATTTTGCAACTTTCCAAGACTTTCTTAAAAAACATTCTATAAAACGATGCTCTCCTCATGAATCAAACAGAGTAAATCATGCTTCTGTATTATTGTTATGGAACAGCAAACCACCTAAACGTGTGAAGCAATTTGTTGAAATTGGTTGCGGGAGTGGGTTTGTTTCATTTGGGTTGGCAAAGCTGTACAATTTGAAGGGTTTAGGGATTGATATTCAAAGTGATCTTAAGAAAAGTTTTGAAAAGGGAGCTTGCTTGAATGGGGTAGAAGATCAACTTGATTTTTTGGGTATGGATATTTCCGAAACAAGACAACGATTCCAACCGGAAAGTTACGATATGTGCGTTTTCAACCCGCCTCACTATATTTCAGGCAGGGGGGAAAGGGTTCGGGATAAACTTCGGGAATTATCCAGAACTGCTGATGTTTCACTTTTTGAGCGCTATTCCAATTCAATTTCTTATCTTTTGAAAACAAGAGGCCTGTTTTCTTGTGTGATTGCACCCAATAATCTTGAAGAATGGATGCTTTCCTTTATGCATAATCAATTATACGTGAAAGAAATGATACCGGTTTACGGTAATCCCCAAAATGATGCCCAATTATTACTGATTAGAGGGATTAAGAATTCAAAAAGCAGTTTTGTAAAATTTAAGCCAGCTGTGTTTTTAAAGTAGGCTCGGCCTTTTCCAATCTATCCCAGAAGATTTTGATAAAAGCCTTAATAAGGACACGCTCATCCACCAAATCCGCAAATCGATCTTGAAAAATCAGTTCACCGATCTTTTTTGATTCCTCTTTTAGTTTTTCGGACAAAATTTGTTCGAAAGTATCGAAATCAAGCGCTTCCACCCAACGGAAAAAATCTTCCATCTCGATACCCTGAAAAGATTTAAACCAAACACTGCGCCAATCATATTTTACCGTTTTTACACAATCAAAAAATTCAGGAATCAAAAAACTATAAAGCATATTCTTGATTTCACCGGCATAAGTATAAACCTTCATATCCAGACTTCTTTTTCTTGACACCATTTGAACGGTGTAAGCGGATTCTTCGGATACAGTCAACCTGAGTTTGTCAGTGGATTCCATCAGTGCTTCCATTACATCATCATCCACTACAATATTCTCAGGGTATTGAGGTTGGAGAACAAATCTTTTGGCTGCATCTGCAAAACGCCCGGCGATGCCCACACTTTTACCAAGCCACATGGGCTTCACGCCCTTTTCAGTGGGGACTACCTGCAATGTTTTTTTAAAAGGATCAGATTGGACCACCTTCCATGCCTTTCCCGCCAAGATGAAGCGTTGGGAAAAGTTTCCGCCCTCCAATTTTTTCTGAGAAGAGATCGTGGCGTAGTGAATCTGTCCGATTTCCTTCTTACCGTGTAGGACCTGATACGTTTTTCCGGCATCAAAAACACTCACAAATTCACCAATTCCGGATCCGCTGAACAGGTTGTTGCCGATGTGACCCATTCGGATTTCCTCTCCCCTGACGGAGATATAGCCCTCTTTGTTCATGGATTGAATAAGAATGCCAAGTTCCTGATGGCCGATTCCTTTGAAACTGTAAGCGTTTTTTAGGATGGATAAATCGTTGAAATGGAGCGTCCCTTTGGAAAGGGTCATGGCAATAATCTGATGGGCAAGAATTTGGGGATAAAAATCGATCATATCGATGGGTTCCACCGTATTATCTATCAGTAGTTGTATATTGGCGAATAAATGGAGATGTTCGTTCATGAGCTTTTTTTCGTTTTCCAGTTCGGTGTTGACATAAATTAAGGATTTGGCAATTCCCGTTTTTCTACCAGCCCTTCCCAACCTTTGCATAAAGGAGGCGGCAGATCTGGGAACGGAGTAAAAAAACACGTATGCAACGTCCCCGATATCGATTCCCATTTCAAGAGTGGTTGTAGCAACCATCAACTTAAAATCCGGATTGTTTTTAAAGGTATCTTCCATTTCTTCTCGTATCTGCTTTCCGATGGAACCATGATGTAACAAACATCTAACACCTTTTCTAACAAAAAAGTGATTGAGGATTTCCGCCTCCTGTTTACTGGCGGTAAATATGATTCCCTTTCCCTTTGTGGCAAGCATTCGGTTCACATCAGCCAGTAATTGTTCCAAAGACTTTTTTCTGATCATGAGCATTTTTTTGCCGCTTTTGGAGTCGTCCACATGAACCGTTTCCCTTTGGCTTCCACCTTGAATCCACTGTAATACCTCATCGGGGTTTCCAATGGTGGCACTCATGGCGATTTTTTGGAGATCGTATTGACTGATGGCGTTGAGTCTTTCTATAAGGGAAGCCAGTTGTGCCCCTCTTGGGCCGTTAATCAATGCATGCAATTCATCAATTAGAATAAACCGTAAGTTTTTGAAAAAATGATCTTGGTCGATTTTACCGGATATAAGCATTCCTTCAATCGATTCAGGTGTGGTGACGATGATGGAAGCTGATTGTAACGCCTCTTTCTTTTCTGCTGCTGAAACATCTCCATGCCAACAATAAGTGGTAAGTCCGGTTCTGGCTGTTAATTTTTTTATTCTGGAATAAATATCGTTGATCAGAGCCTTCAGAGGGGCACAGTAAAGCATCACAGGTGTCTGAGAGTTGAAGAGCTTTTCATCCTCCATCAGCAATGATAAAACAGGCAAAAGCGCGGCCTCTGTTTTTCCGGAGGCGGTACCGGCTGTTAATAAAGTGTTTTTCCCTACCCTTATCTCGCTGTAAGCATTATTTTGCAATGATCTCAAGCCTCGCCAACCCATATCTTTGAAAAGTGTCTTTGCAATATGATGGTCAACGGTTTGTTGTGTCATAATTATTCAACCTCCAAGGGTTCAAGGTAAACGGTTATATCTTCCACTTCATTGATGGGGGTTTCCGGTGCCGGCTGCTGGTCCACAACCAGACCTTTCCCAATGATTGTCAATCGATCCGGATCTATGCCCAAAGTTTCCAACATATCGTACACATCTTTTTTTGAAAAATTGGTTAAGTCGGGAAACTTCCAAGGTTGCACCAATATATTTTCTGTGTTTTTGGATGTCGGCCTGGTGATGATGTCAATAATTTGTTCAACCACTTCTTTGAAAGCCGGCGCGGCAACATCTCCACCATAATAGACTTTCCCTTTTGGTTCATCTAGAGAAATAAGCAGGGTATAAACGGGATTGTCTGCAGGGAAAAAACCAACAAAACTTGAAACGTACAGTTCATGGGAGTATCCGATTCCCGGGATGGCTTTTTGAGCTGTACCGGTCTTTGCTGCAATTGGCAACCCTTTGACCTTTGCCAATTTACCGGATCCCGATTCCACCGTTTCAATCATCATTTCGGTAATCGTTTTAGCCACATCCTGCTGATAGACTCTGTGAAGATTGTCATCATTTTGTCTGTCTTTTAGTATCGTTGGAGCAATATAAACGCCTTCATTAGCTATAGTGTTGACAGCAGCGATTAATTGAATGGCCGTTACAGCAATTCCCTGGCCGATGGACATTTGAATACCGGTTAGCATATTCCAGGTACTGGGGTCATGAACAATCCCGCTCACCTCTCCGGGCATTTCAATCCCGGTTTTTTTGCCGAAACCCAATTCTTTATATTCATCGTAAAAAGCCCAATTTCCCATCTCTTCCAGAAAATTTAAGGCAATTTCAATGGTTGCCACATTACAAGAATTTGCCAAAGCCTCTTTTGTGTTAATTTCGCCGTGGGCATGCGTGTCGTTGATGATGGTTGGCAAGGATGGATAGGGTTTGATTTTCCCTTTGCAGTTAAAAGTATCATCTTCTGAAAGTAAATGGTATTTTAATGCCGAGGCAAATGTAAATGGCTTCATGGCCGAACCCGCTTCAAAAACACTCATGATAGGTGCTTCCCAACCCAGTGTACTGTACATGGCCGCAATTTTCCCCGTCTTGGTTTCCATGATAATCCCTTGAGCTGATTCTGCGCTAAATTCTTGTCTGGCACCTTCCAAAGCCTCTTGTAAAATATCTTGAAGGCGAAGGTCGATAGACAACTGTATCGGTTTTCCGTCTTCGGGTTCTTTAATACCTGTTATATCCCCTAAACGGTTGTAGCGATCAAATCTTTCATAACTGATTTCCCCTGCACTGATAGGTGAAAGTCTTTGATCAAACTGCTTTTCTATACCGTTAATGCCGCTTCCGAAAGAATCTGTTTTACCGATGATTTGTCGCATGTTTGGATACAAAATACTTCGACTGCTAACCGTATCCACAGAAATGAATATGGACAAAGGCTTGTCAATTTGCAACGGTTCTATTTCACTGGACCCAACACGAATGATACCGGAAGCGTTAAGTTTTTTCTTCATTTCATCAACGGGAATACCAAAAATGTCCTCTATTTGCTTTAGAACGGTTTCTTCGCTCGTTCTACCCATTTCAAGGACCCGTTTGAAATATGGAACATCGAAATAATAATAGATTTTTTGATGATTATTGACTAAAGGGATTCTGTTTGAATCGTAGATGATGCCCCTGGAGGGATATATGGAGAATTTTCTTTCAGACAGATGTTGAGATTCCTCTCCAATAGCAGAGAGAAACAGCCCCCTTGCCAAAAGAACGATGAATAATACTAAGAATACAAAAGTAAGGAAATGTACGCGTTTTTCATTCACTTTTCAGCTTTTTTTTGATTCAAAATAATTTTGTCACTGAAGGCTGCAATCTTTTCGTTATAATCACAGATTTGTGCGTTGATTCTGTGTAAATTCAATTCCATATTGGATGTTTCCGCCTTCAGTCTTGAAGTTTCCATACCTACTAAGAAGGGTACTAAAAACGCTCCCAATAAAACCAATGTTATGATAACAAACTTGGCTGCAACGCCAAAAAGGGCGAGTACATGATCAAGAGAAACACGTTTTTGACTAACTTGTTCGTTGTTTCTAATGACAACTCCAGAGTTACCATAATCATCGGATTGCTTTAGATAAGACATACAATCCCCCCAAATATCTGATATTCCCCAAAAATAAAAATAAAAAAATTAAATAAATTCTGCTACACGCATTTTCGTGCTTCTGGAACGCCTGTTGAACTTCACTTCCTCAGGTGAAGGAGTCAAGGGCTTTTTCGTAATAACCTGCAAAACGCCTTCTTTACCTTTTTCTCTGAAAAAAACTTTAACGATTCTGTCCTCAAGTGAGTGAAATGACAACACTATTATTCTACCATTATGGCTTAAAATATTCAAGGATTTGTTCAATCCGTCTTCAAGCTCGTCTAATTCACGATTTACATAAATTCGTATGGCTTGAAAGGTTCTCGTTGCAAAATGTTTACGCATTTTACTTCTAACTTTGACCGGAATGCCTTCTTTCACAGCTTGCACTAAATCTTCGGTTGTCTTAAGAGGTCTGTTTGCGCAAATCCTCTTTGCAATAGAGCGTGCAAACTTTTCTTCCCCGTATTGTCGAATGATTTCCTCTAATTTCTTTTCCTCAATCTTATTGACTATTTCTTTTGCACTTTTTCCGCTGTGAATATCCATTCTCATATCCAATGGGCCTTCTTTTTGAAAACTGAATCCCCGTTCCTCATAATCCAATTGATAAGAGGATACGCCCAAATCGAAGAGAATCCCATCAACTTTATCAACACCTAATCCCTTTAATATGATATCCATGTCGGTATAGTTGGCCCGGAACAACTTTAATCTATCGGCATACACCTTCAACCGATCTTCTCCCCATTTCAAGATTTGCAAATCCTTATCGATACCGATAACGGTTGCTTGGGGAAAATTCTCCAGTATTTGCAGGGAATGACCTCCCTCCCCAAATGTGGCATCCAAATAAATACCTTGCGGGTTTTTAACCAGATTTGAAATGACTTCCGAAGGCATGACACTGATATGATACTTGGCTTGAGTAGACAGCGTAATCTTCCTTCCGTTTTGATTATTTGAAATATTTTAGAATTTATTATACCATGAATCGTAAAGATATAATGAAATGGTTCCACTGCAAAAAGGTCCATTTCCGATGACATATTCGCAAAATCAAACGATATTTCATTTGCGGGAGCCCACATGGGGGCTCCCCTACAAGTGCTTACATAACCCTTAAATAAAGGCGTAGGGGAGGGTCCGTGTGCCCTCCCGCAGAATAATTGCGGAGATGACTTTTTGGATAATCATTTTAAAAACAGCTTTTTGCAGGGGAATCATGAAATAACAACGTAGGAACATTCCATGAAATTGTCGAAAAAAATGGCAGACAATAGTCCGCCGATTTTTTGGGGTTTATTACTAAGGGGTAATAAGTTCTGTTTTTTTTTAAAGCACTTTATTTTCCAAAGGTTGGCAACATCATAGGATCAAATTTTTCGATACCCAAACGAAGCCTTAACACCTGATTATATCTTTCAGCGGCATAATAAGCGTCTACAAACTCAAGTAATGTGAACAGGGCAAATCCGCCCATTCCTACGGTTCCCAACATAGTACCGGAAGATTGTTGTGCTTTTGCATTATTGATTTCATCTTCTGTAGAAGCAGTATCATTGATGACTGACTGTGCTGAAGAAGCTTGAGCCAACCCAAAGATACCTACTCCACCAAAGGCTGCTCGAGCTCCTAAGAAAAGGAATCCCCTTTCCCATTCGCCGGTGTACAGGTGTCCTGCACTGGGGATGATCAATGACAGTTCAGCCGCAATCCAGGGTTCTTTCTTCAAATCTGAATACATGAGCATTCTTTTTCTCATTTCAATATCCGGATCGGCGTACATAGTGGGGAGCTCATTGGCGGCAACAGGTAAATCCATAATTGGGCCGGAAGGGAATTCAGTAGAAATGCCCTGCGGTTGATAACCCACGGTTGTGCCTAACAATGAAGGATTTTCAGGAACCCCCGCCATGATTTCGTCCGCTGTGGGTGAATCAAGTGGTTCAACATTAACGATCATATCCTTATTCACATTGATAAACTGACCGTTATTCAATAAAATGTCAACGGTGATTTCGTTGTAATTAACAATTTTACCCGTTAATTTTGTTCCATCGGAAAGATAGATGTTATCCGCGTACATAAAGGTGGCTAAAAAAATAATGATCATGAAGAGCAGAATGGTTTTTTTCATAAATGTACCCCCAGAATTGTCTTTTTCACTTTACTCTTCTACACGATTATGGGTTTTTCCTTATTTTTTTATTGGATAGAATGTACAGTTTATCTCTTTTTGAATTTCAAGGATGGCAAAGCTCCCACCTCTTCGACAAGTTCCCGGATTGATAAACCGCGTTTTGCCAATGTAATTATTGCTCTGTTTGTGAGAATGTCCGTATAAACATAGTTTTGGTTTCGGTGAGGGAAGGGTTTTGTAAATCCGTTGTTCAATCTCATTCGGGCTTCCCCATCCGTGAATCATATAGACCGAGTAACCTTGAATGTCAAGTGTTCGGTGGACAGGGAGATAATTTCTTAAATCATAGTTATCCATATTGCCTAAAACGCCATAAAACGGTTGTGAATACCCCTTCAGAAAATG
>JASUTC010000030.1 GCA_030445775.1 Thermotogaceae bacterium
ACTTCATCTTCCGGAAGATCTTCATCCAAGATCAGCCCGAATTTCATATCGACGGTTTCACTACATCTTTGCCGTATCACAGCGGCTGCCAGGTTCATTTCCTTCATGGTGATATTCTTGTTCGATGAGATATTTAAGATAACAGCTGTGGCATTATCCACAGGCCTTTCAAGCAGTTTACTGTCCATAGCCCTAATGGCAGATTCCTGTGCCCTGTCCTCGCCTTTCCCAATACCAATACCCAAGAACGCCACCCCGGCTTCACGAATAACAGATTCAATATCGGCAAAGTCCTGGTTGATCAAACCACGTCTGGTAATCACTTCACTAATCCCTTTTATTGCCTGATGCAGAGCCTCGTCTGCTTTGAGAAAACCATCCATGACCGTGATATCACCTGGAAATTCTTCTAATAATTTGTTGTTAGAAATCTTGATCAACGTGTCTACACATTCTCGAAGGTTTTTCAGGCCTGCCTTGGCGTTTTCCCACCGGTTATTTCCTTCAAAATAAAAAGGTGTTGTGACAACTCCGACAGTGAGTATTCCTAATTCTTTTGCTAATTTTGCTATAACCGGTGCAGCTCCTGTTCCGGTACCGCCACCAAGCCCGGCAGTAATAAACAACATGTCTGTATCCTCAAGGACCGATTGAATATCCTCTTTGCTTTCATAGGTTGCCTTTTCTCCGACCTCCGGATTGCCTCCAGCTCCAAGTCCTCTCGTTAAAGTTTTCCCCAGTTGTATCTTTACATCAGCTTTAGAATCTTCCAGAACTTGTAGATCGGTATTACCCACCACAAAAGTTACTCCATGAATACCACTTTCTATCATCCTGTTTACCGCGTTATTACCTGCCCCCCCTACACCAAACACCTTTAATGTGGGATTTCTTTTTGGGGGTTTTCGTATTTCAGATCCATCATCTATCTCAAAAGCCATCAGGATCCCTCCCTAAACTAATTTTTTTAAGAATTTCGCAAATTTCTCCATAAAGCTCGGTCCTTCCTTGACTTTTTTATTAGCAACCTTTTTCTTCTTCCTTTTCGTTTGTGAGGCTTCAACTGCCTCTGTTTCTCCCCCACCGATAAACTTATACCAATAAACACTGCCAAGAGCTGCTGAAAAGGTGTTCCCATTAATATCTTCGGGGATATCCGCCGTCAGATTTTCTGCATTCACCGTTCCCACTCGAACTGAGAGCTTAAAGACATCTCTGATGAATTCAGACATTCCCTCAATTCTTGATCCGCCACCGGTTATAACAATACCCCCTGGAATGACCGTTTCACCTTCCTCAGCCATCTTGTTCAAAACCGTTCTCAGTTCTTTCTTTATAAAATTCAAAATTTCACGTACTTTAGCATATATTACAATGGAAAGCTGAGATCGCGGAATTTGTTTGGTGGTTTTACCATCAAGCATTACATAACTAATCGTATCGGTACTTTTGTCTTTCAACGCTACTCTTCCATAATTAATCAACATTCTTTCCGCTTCGTCAAATGAAGAATGAAAGACTTTTGCAATATCTTTGATGACGGATTTTATTCCCTGATCAATTGCCTTTAAGAAGAAGATTGATCCGTTGATATACGCCGTAATTGTGGTAAATGAATGTCCAAGATCCACACAAACAACACCATGCTCCTTTTCCTTACTGTTAAGTACCGCTTCTGAAGAAACAAAAGTGCTTAAGTAAACCATAGGTTTTTCCCCTACAAGACTGGCAAAGGCGTTTGACATGGATTCCTTTTCAGTATAATCAATTGAAATAATGGAAGATTCCATCCCTAAAACATTTGCTTCCATATCTATGGGATTTAAAACGCTTTTCGTTTCATCGAGAATGTATCTTAAAGGAATTACATGAAGGATACTTCTTGAATTGTTGATGAAATCAAATCCTTCACCTGTTTCTTCTGTAATATCCTCCATCACTTCTTGAGTATTGGAAAAACTTTCGTACAATTCCAACACATGTTCTTCGTTAATTAACTCAGGCTCTTCTTCAGAGAGCCTTAATCGCTTAACCTCTTTATTAAGAAAAGCACTTTTTTCCGAATAGGTTATAATGAAATAGGATTCCATTCTTCTGGGTAACTGATTGCTTAAATCTCCAATTAGCTCACCAAGCGATTCTTTTAGTGCGATAATATCCTTTAATTCCCCATTCTCATATCCCCTGGATCGAACCTCTGAAAAGGCAAGAATTTCAACAACCCCTTCATCTATTTTTGTTACCACACCTTTTAGTGAATGTGACCCTATATCCACAGAGGTTAGAACTTCAAAAGAATCGGACATTTTATTCACCTCTTTTAATTATCGGGAAATACCTTCCGTTACTGTATAAATCATATATCTGACCCTTCCCCATCTGATAGATAAACTCCTCTCCATTAAACGCTTCTAAATTACCCCAGCTGTTTACCAATAAAACATTACCATTTCTGAGATAAAAAATCTTTTCTTTCGCATCAATTGAAGAAAGATAATTTTTAAATATCACGGGTTGTTTTGAAATCTTTTCAATTATTTCCTGTGCTTCCTTGATATTGTTTACACCATATATCTCTGGCAGTGAATAATACTTGCTTTTCAAAGATGCATAAGGATGTATATTCCACACAATTTCACCGTTCTCTGAAAAAAGAAATCGACCGATTTCATCAAACCCTACATAATAAGCCGCCTTTTTTCGGCTTATTGTAAAAGTGTAAAAATCTCCCTCGTTTTTAAAACCCTCCAACTGAAACCCCACTGGTTGATAGGACTTGATAAAAGAATACACCGGTTCCCAATAATCCAAAAAGATATTCGATACAACCAACTGGTCTTGCGGATCTTCTGTTGATGCTAAAGCCTTTGTACGATGTTGATCTGTAAATAGATCATCGTATCGAAGAAAAAAGGCCTTGCCGAGAAATAACAATCCCATGACAAAAATCAAGAATAAGATCACTTGAACCTTTTTTTCTCCTTTCTCCACCATCAAATATCCAGATTGGTTACCTGCAGGGCATGATGCGTAATAAAACGCCTTCTATCTTCAACATCGTTACCCATTAATGTTGTTAAAATGGAATCTGCAAGTTCTGCATCTTCCATGGTTACTTTGGCCATTCGTCTTGTCGAAGGATCCATTGTAGTAGTCCACAACTGCTCAGGATTCATCTCACCCAACCCTTTGTAACGTTGCACTCCAACCTTCCGGTTAGTGTCTCCACGTAGTTCTTTCATTATCTGAACCTGTTCCTTTTCAGTATATACATAATGAGATTCTTTACCCAGAGTCAGTTTAAACAATGGCGGAATGGCGATATAAACCATCCCATCGTTAATCATTTCTCTGAAATGTCTAAAAAAGAGTGTCAGAATCAGTGTACGAATATGAGCCCCATCAACATCGGCATCAGTCATAATGAATATCTTGCCATATCGGCTCTTTGATATGTCGAAATCATCGTCAATACCTGTTCCCAATGCAGTAATGATGTCTGATATGGTATCACTTTTTAACACCTTGTCAAGAGACGATTTTTCAACGTTCAAAATCTTCCCCCTCAATGGTAAAATCGCTTGAAATTCCCGGTCTCGTGCCTGTTTGGCAGAGCCCCCGGCAGAATCCCCTTCCACGATGAACAATTCAGATTTTTCACGCTTTTTCGTGGAACAATCCGCCAATTTTCCGGGTAGGGTAGAAGCTTCCAAGGCACTTTTTCTTCTGACCATTTCCCTTGCTTTTTTTGCTGCCAACCGCGCCTTGGCGGCTTGTATGACTCTGTCCAATATTCGCTTAGTCACATCTGCGTGAATATCAAAATATTCCGTCAATTTATCTTTCACTACATGATTAACCGCTTCCTGAACTTCTTCATTTCCAAGTTTTGCCTTGGTCTGCCCTTCAAATTGAGGTTCTCTCACCTTAATACTGAGAACCCCCACCAAACCTTCACGCGTGTCTTTCCCGATGATTTGGAGTTCGTCGTTTTTCTTTTTCTTTCCGCTTGACAAAAGATCGTATTTTTTGATGTAATCATTAATACTCTTGGTTAAGGCTATCCTGAATCCGGTCAAATGCGTACCACCATCAACGGTGTTAATGTTGTTGACGTAAGACCTGATCTTTTCCTCACTGCCTTTGGTGTATTGTATGGCCAATTCGACTTCGATATCATTGTACGCACCGGATATATAAATGGGATCAGGTGTCAGTGTCTTGGAGTTCTTCAACAAATAAGTGACAAACTCGGATAGACCACCGCTATAATGATGAACAACTTCTTCCTGTTCATCTTCCCGCTTATCGATTAGCTTTATTGTGACCTGGGGATTTAAAAATGCCTGTTCCATGAATCGTGTGTTCAAAATATCAAAATCAAATTCGGTGGTTGAAAAAATCTGTGAATCGGGATAAAATCTTATCTTTGTCCCTGTTTTATCAGTCTCACCTACAACTTCCACCGTTGTTTGTGGTAATCCCCTGGCATATTTTTGAACGTAGATCTTTCCCGCTTGATGGACTTCAATGTACAACCATTCCGACAAGGCGTTCACAATGGACAATCCTACACCATGTAATCCACCGCTGACCTTATAACTGTCCTTGTTAAATTTTCCACCGGCATGCAGTGTAGTCAGTACAACTTCCAGAGCACTTTTTTTCTCAGTGGGGTGCATATCACAAGGTATTCCTCTTCCGTTATCCTCAACCTCAATTGAACCATCGCTTAAAATGGTTACATTTATCTGATCACAGTATCCGGCCAACACTTCGTCAATACTGTTATCAACAATCTCATAAACCAAATGATGGAGCCCGGTGCCGGATGTTGACCCGATGTACATCCCGGGTCTTTTCCTGACAGGATCCAATCCCTTTAATACCTTAATATTATCAGCTGTATATTTTCCCGTCAACTTCTTCACTCCTTCGAATTATCTTAATTGCGTTGACATCACGAGTATCTTTCAGTTTTGATTTTAATTTTTTCAAGATATCCTCTGTGTAAAATCTCAGTTCTTGTGCCCATAAAGGGTCTTCACATAACACATACAAAACCCCTGCCTTTAAGGCAACGGGTTTAGTTTTATTTGATAATGGACTGCCAATAATGTCATCCCATTCCTCAAGAATGAGCCTGACCTTGATCTCGGAGAAAACTCCACTTCGTTTAGCCAATTTGTCAATCAATTGCTTAAAACTGTTCATAAGTCTATTTTATCACAATTTGACTAATATCTAAACATCGTAATCTGAAGATTTAAAAACCCACATCTTATTTGAAAAGATAATAACTCGCCATGATCAGAGAACCAACGGCAATCACCGCCGAAGATATGGAAACCCATCGATAGGTGTTTATTTTTGAATTGATTTCATCCAAACGATTGATCGTTTCCTTTCTTGCCATATGATTCATTTCCAACTGTGTGAAAATCTCTTGATTCTCTCCTTTCAAATTCTCTATCTCTCCACCGTTTTCATTTATGGCACTTTCAATATTTCTTGTATCCAATTTTACTTCCAGAATTTCATCAACCAGTCTTTCTAAATCCGCATATTCCAATCCGCTGTTAACTGGCTCAATGGGGGTGTTTTCAAGCCTTTTCATGATCAACCGATAATCTTCACCAACTTGTTCAACTGCATTTAACGAACGATTGACAAGCGTCTCCAATTCGAATAATCTGCTTTGCAAATCCTCAGGGATTTGTGAGTTCTGCCCTGTATGCGCATTTGAAAAATCCAACAGGCGTTTCATCGCCACGGCAGATTGATAGCGCGTCATAGGGTCGTTACCTCTGAAAGTACCATCAGGCATGCCACTGATAACACCCAACTCCGTTAAATACATCACCGATTCATAGGCCCAATGGCTTGATGACAAATCACTAAAAGCGGCCATGCAAACTGAAATACTCAGGGATAAAATGATCAAGATGAACAAACTTTTTTTCACCGAAATTCACCACTCTTTATTTTTGGTTTACGCTGATTACTAACCCGGGTGCTACATAATCAGAATCCACTTCATACATTTGGAAAAGCTTCAACGGCGGAATCAAAAATTCTCCGGAAGCGATCACTTTGTAATGATTCTGATAAATGGAAAGCCCTTCTTCAACAAAATCGAAAAAAACGGATGTCCTGTCAAACCGATTCTCAATATTGGAGGTGTAATAGGTCCATAAATAACTGCGCGTTGAAAAATATTTACCAAAGTAATAATTATCCATATCACTTTCATTTTGAACAAAGCAGGAAGGCAGATATTCTTCAAGAGCTGCCCAATTATATTCTACAGGTAAATCAAGGGTAATTGTGGATCGAATCTCATCTCCAACAACCAAATTATCCTCGTTTTCTTCGAATAAAAATCGCCATTTTCCTTCTTGATCACTAAATGGATTTCTATCAAACGTCAAGGAAGTGGCATCCATACCGATGAGTTTTACACCTTCTGGTATCCTGATGCCTGTTTCACTGTGATTCAAATATAAATGGCTCCAAGAATTTTCAGGTGTTTTCTCAATGTTAAATGATTCAATCTTGACCGGTTGCACCGTTTCCGGAATGGGTCCGCCATATTCTACCAATGTATCCAGTCGTATATCACTTTGAATGGGAATATAAAGCGATTCATAAGAGATTTCTCCATCAACATCAACTACCGAAACGTCTCTTTTCACCTGGAAACTACGACTGAGATAAGCAACCTGCTCCGATGTACTCGTTAGTCTTTCATCAAGTGGATCCCAAGTTTGCGCCATGGAAATTTCCCAAAGTAATCCGGTGGACCCGGAAAGTGAAAGTTTTAGCGAAGCAGGGGATGCGATGTTAAAGACATATTCCTTTGCCTTCCCCTTATGAAGCACTCCGGTGGCTAACGATTCTGTTTCATCGCTGGTGTTGGAAGTAATTAATGAATAATCAAATTGTTCTTCTTCAAAGACATAGTGAGATAAAGCCATCACAATAAAGGCTGTATCTTTGGTAGAAGACCAGAATCGGCCTGTCTTTTTCCCGTATAAATATTTGAACAAACCATTGACTTCTTCTCCGTCATAACCTGTTTTGATCATTAATTCAAACAACAAAGCATTCATGACCACATCATTTATAAAATAACTGGTTTGGTCAAAATTAATCTTGAATATACCCCCAACTGTCTTTCCCTCTTTCAGCAATTCATGGAGCAGTGAGAGAGCCACTTCTTTTTGATTCCGCTCCATCATAGTCAATGAAAGGAACAGTTTCGACGATGCAGACTGTTGATCCGTTAAGACTATGGTATGTGAAGGATCCAATAAAGACAGGACGTATTCGCTGAAGGGCAGTGGTTTTTCCGTTGTTTCAATTAAACTCTTCAAGGCCTGTTTACCCCGCTCAAAGGACTGTTGATTGACATCCATTTCCATTTGCATCAATTTGTAAAAGGTGTACAAAACATAAGAAGTCATAAACTGGTCCGATTCACCGTTTTTCCACCAGCCCCATCCGCCTTCATAATTTTGGAAAGAATACAATCTTTTCAAAGAAGCCTCTGTAATATCAGGAATCATCGAGAAAGCTCCTGTTGTTTCTGATTGATAGTCAGGTTTTAACTGCATAAAAGCTACACTGGGAAGGAAACTACTTACCGTCTGTTCAGTACAGCCATACGGATAGTCAATCAAGTATTCCAAAGCCTTAACTAATTCATTTTCCAAGTTGGCACTAATTCGAACAGATATTTCAGTCTCAACCGGTATTTCAAGAATTTGTTCCACACTATCTCGTGTGATGATCCCCCCTTGCCCTAACTGTTTGGTAAACGTATATGGATGAACCGGTATTTCGTAAATCATTGCATCCGAAAAATTATCAGATAAGGCACTCATATGAAATTTAAGTAATTCTTTTTCTTCAACATGAGGTACCTTATAACGAAACCACTGAATGGTATTTTGCTGATCAGACAAGAAGATTTCTCTTTTCTCTTCAAATGAAGGACCTTCAAAAACCAGTTCAAATTGCAGATCTTCTCCTGAATAATTTCCTACATTCATTCCAAGCTCTACCTCGTCACCGGATATCATAAACTTAGGAAATATTTCATTCACGGTAACGGGCAAAGTAGAAACAAAATCCGTACTGGCATAACCTCTTTTTCCATCAGCGGTAAATCCAACACTTCTCATATTCCAAGTAGTCAAACTCTCAGGGAGACTGAACGCGGATTGAATTTCACCATCAACCACCACTACTGGCAACCAAAGGGCGGAATCAGAAAAATCACTTCTCACTTTCACACTTTTCCCCAAAGCGGCCTTTTTTGTTTGCGCCAATGTATCGGGAGTATCGTAAGGAAGCATGTTTTCAGCATTATTTTTGCTGATGTAATGAACGTTGTTAAAAGATTCAAAGTAATAATTGAAAGGAGGATTCTCAAGTGTTGACAGCACTTCTTTCCAGTCATCATCACCGTATAAATCAAGTAGGGATTGGTCTATGACATTTAGTGTTACAACTCCGTTGACCGGATTTCCTTGTGCATCAGACAAGGAAAGAGTATATTCAACTTGATCTCCAGGTTGAACTTGGTTTGGAGTATGAAGATCAATATTTAACAAATGTCTGTCCAATGTCACCGGTATCTCCTTATTCAATGTAATTTTCTCACCTGCAAAAAAACTGATCAATCTAACACTCACTGAATTTCTTGTCATTTCGGGCGGAATCACAAATGATAGATCCGCAACATTATTCTTTATTTCTACATTTTTACTCATGACTGAATTTCCAAAATCAAAAACCGCCAATAAATTCAGGGTCTGTAAAGAAGAAAGCAGTTTAAGGTTAATCACTTCAGAGGGTTTGTAAATTTCCTTATCGGCAATAAGGTCTAATTTGTTGCTGGTTGCATAAGAATAATTTGAGGAGTAAACAAAGAAGCTCTTTTCCAATTGATTGTTGGGATATTCTGCATCAGTTATTTTGAGTGTATAATAGCCGGGTAAAAAAGGGTCAAATGAGAAATTAACGGTTCCGTTTTTATCTGTCTCGTAAACTTCATCTAAGACAAGATTTCCCTTTCGATAGATTTCAAAATTCAAAGGCCTGTCGGATACATTTGCATCCTTAACAAGAGGATTCATTGAAAAAGTGCCATTCACCAATTGCCCAAAGTTATTCCAATATCTCCATTTTTCTGTTTTGATTTGTACGTTGGAAGGAATGTATTTAAAATATTTATGCGCACTCACTTCACGTCCGCTTGGATCCACAACTGTAAATTCAACGGAATAATCCTCTATCGCTTCACCCAAGATAGGTAATGTACCCGTAGCTACACCATCTGTCAGGTTTTTAAAACGGATATCCAGCGTCTTTGAACTGAAAGACTGTTCGTAGTCCGGCAATAAATCTAATTTCATATGAACTTGAGCTGATTGTAAGGGTTGTCCGTAATAATAATCGGAGCGTATGAGAAAATTCGGTTTTTGCCCTACAGAATAAATCTCTTGTATCTCCTCAACCTCTACTGTAAATTCCGGTTTTTGATAATCTGAAAGCTCTATATATCTGTAAAATTTGTTATCATTGTATTGTACGATGAAATCATAATGGCCTCGAATAGAGTCTTCAACCGTCTGATATTCAAATTCAAAACCACCCCATTGGTCTAAATCGCTGGACTGTTCCTTTAATTTGTTTCCCATGGGATCGATCAATGACAGGGTAAGTCTTCCTTTTTCTACCAAAGAAGAGGTTTTACGATCGTAAAAAGTGCCCTTTAAATTGATCGGTTCACCTGGTCGATATAAAGGTTTTTCTGAAAGAAAGATCAACTCTATCGCATTGTCTTTAATCAAATCCTGCTTGTCAAGTTGAACGATGGCATCTCCGGAAGGCGTTTTGATAATAAGCAGACCGTCTTTAACATCTGCTTTTTCTATCTTTTGCAGCAAAGGGTCACTGAGTGATCCCATATAGATTTGCTCAAAGCCTGTATAAATATCCCCGAAAGAAATCCGATCGCCTTTTTTTGAATGCCATACCTCCAGATTAACAAACGATCCCCTGTCAATGGCAACACCGTCAATATCCGTTCTTTCCACAACGGTGTAAACCACCTTTCCATCTCTTGTAAACTTACAAATATACCCTCCCAATTCTTTAAAAAAGGTCAAGGGAAACGTTTCACGTTGCCAAGAGGATTCCACCGGAATCTGATAATGCATCAAGGCCTCTTTATTTGACAATATTTCTTCTATTTCAGATGTGTTTAAGCCATTTAAAAAGACAGAAAAAGCATCCGATACTTTGTAAATAGACATTAAAACGGGGCTTTTCTCAGCGTTTGAATACGTGTATATTTGAAACTGGAACGTATCACCTGGGCCCAAGACATTCAAATCATCCACGTAAATCGTACCAAAAACAACGGGAGCCATCAACAAAATCATGAATAAGTTTATTAATAGTTTTTTATTCATAGCGACCTCCTACAGACCACATTAGTCATTTAATACTTTGAGTCGAAAGACACCAAGAAAATTAGGATTTTCCTTTACCGGAAGCCAAATCAAAGGCGCCGCATCCAAATAGTCTTCTCTCTTCCACAACCTCACATAACCATCCGATTCATCATCCGGTCCGGTATGATAAACAAAGCCGTCATCCGTTACAATCATCACATGATAGGGAAATACGGGATCTTGCGGATGATATAAAAATAGAAGATCACCTTTTTTAGCTTCATTTAAGTCATTCCCTACCTTTACACAGTTATACAAAAGTAAATGTCTGGCATCTGCAAAAGCATGAAATCCCTGAGAAGTCAGAAAAAGGCTGGAATTAATCAAGGGGATATCAGGATAATTAAAGACCTGAACATCTTCAAAATTAGGAGGCGAACTCCCAAAGGCATTGATCCATGCGGTATCATGTTTTTTCAAGGCTTCAATAATGGAAAATCGAACCAATCCGGAACAGTCTCTGTGAATCCACGCCGGTGAAGGAGAGATTTTTTGGTTTGTGGCTATCCACACCATCCAATTGCGAAATCTCTCACAATCTTCTCCATAGAGTTCAGCGTTATCAGGGAAACCGTCATCGTCATTATCCTCTTTGTCAAACGTCAAAAAAAAACTGAGTCGACCTTTGCTTTGAAATGTCCCGGGATAGAAATAGTCCAATTCAAAAGAGGGTTCTGTTAACTTAACCGTACAAATCCTTCCGGTATCCAACAATTCTCCGCCTTGCACACGTAAAATCCTTGTGAATACAGGCATGGAAAACTGCAAATAATCGTTGATTCCCGAAGGTGCGTTGATGATAACAGGTTTTTGAAAGAAATGAAAATAAATAAGAATGAACAACACAAGAAAAAAAACAGAATATTTTACAACCCCCAAGTCATTACCCTCCTTTCACAATTATAGCACAGAAAAAGTCACATTGATTTATGTTAAAATGGTGAGAGAAGAGAGTAGGTGGTGCGCTGTTTGAAAAAAGTTCATTTCATTGGGATAAGTGGAATAGGAATGAGTGGTGTTGCCCTTTTTGCGAATGATCTTGGCTATAACGTGAGTGGCAGCTCCGATCAGAAAAATGACCGAGTGGATTTATTACAAAGGCAGGGTATTGATATTCACATTGGACATAAAAAAGAAAATATACGGGATCCGGACATTTGTGTGTTTACAACCGCCGTATCGGATGATAATCCGGAAATCATGCAAGCGAATAAAAAAAAGATTGGCCTGCTTTCAAGGTTAGATTTTTTAAAACTATTAATCAAGGAATCGAAAAAGGATTTGATCGGAATCACCGGAACGGACGGGAAAACATCCACAACAGCAATGGTAGGTCATATTTTAATACGTCATGGGATGGATCCTACCATCCTCCTGGGAGGTCTGCATAAAGATTTGGAATTTGGTAACTACAGACGTGGAAGTGGTCCTTTAGTTGCCGAAATCGATGAAAGTGACGGGTATTTTAAAAACATAAAAAGTCAAATTGCCGTCTTGACTAATTTAAGAGGGGATCATCTTGAACACTATAAAGATGATCTGAAACATTACACAGAATCCATGATAACCTTTATCAAGAATGCTCAAAAAGGGGTAGTCCCATGCGATTTGGAAGATATTCCCAAAAACAGTGTCTGTTTCTCACCAACTCAATACGATGCTTACAGTGAAATCAACGAAAAAATCAAGGATATTTATACCAAGGTTAATCTTGTGTGCGCTGTTAAAACATGTGAACAGCTGATGATCAAACCGGAAAAGGCCATAGCCTATCTGAATGACTTTGAAAATGTTGATCGAAGAATGACCATCAGACTCCAAAATAAAAATCTGTTAATCGTTGATGATTATGCACACACACCAAAAGAAATTGAGTTCTCCATTAAAGCGGTATCCGATCGATATCGAAACAAGAAAATGATCATTGTTTTTGAGGCTCATCGATATACAAGACTTAAGCGGGATATGAAAATGTTTGCACAAACACTTTCTAATCCACTGATAGAAGAACTTATCGTTATGCCGGTTTATAGTGCCTATGAAAAAGAAGAACCGAAAATCTTTGAAGATTTCAAATTTCTATTGGAAGAGCGAGGAAGAACATTTACATGCATCACAACCCCTGATGACATCATCCATCATATTGCCCAAACTGAGGACGGAGAAATAGTACTGTTAATGATGGGTGCGGGAAAAAGTTCGGAATATTCAAAAAAGGTTGCGGAAATTTGTACAAAAAAAGAACTTTTTTTTACATAAGGAGCGCTTGACAGTTTATAACTTGATCCTTTATAATTGTTTGGTGCTAATAAGAGCCTAATGAACGGCTTATAAAGATATATAAGACTAACTTGAGGAGGGGATTTATTTGGCTACGGTTCAGATTACAGCAAACGGCCGTAACTACGAAGTACCTGAAAACATTACAGTACTCGAGGCTTGTAAAGAAGCTGGTATAGATATTCCAACACTCTGCTATCACCCGAGGCTTGAAGCAACAGGTGGTTGCCGTGTTTGCGTGGTGGAAGTAGAAGGAGCAAGAAATCTTCAACCCGCATGTGTCACCATGATAAGAGACGGAATGGTCATCAAGACCAATTCCGACAGAGTTTACAACGCAAGAAAACTCAATTTGGCATTGATTCTGTCCAGGCATCCCAACGATTGTATGACTTGTGAATCCAACGGGAAATGTGAATTTCAAGATCTAATATACAGCTATGATGTGGAACCCATTTTCCCGAAGGCAGAGGACAAGACTATCATTTTTGATGACAGTTCACCATCCATCGTAAGGGACTTGGACAAGTGTATTGCTTGTACCCGTTGTGTCAGAGCCTGTGCAGATTTACAGGGTATGAACATATATGGTATGGCTGACAGGGGATTTGAGACACTGCCCCTCACCGCATTTAACATCCCATTAGACCAGACGGACTGTATCAACTGCGGACAATGTTCAGCCTTCTGTCCGGTTGGAGCCATTACGGAGAATTCAGCAGTAAGAGATGCCAAAAGAGCACTTGAAAAACATGATAAAGTATTAGTGGTTCAGACAGCTCCGGCAACACGTGTTGCCATCAGTGAGGAATTTGGAATGGAACCGGGAAGCGTTTCCACAGGTCATATGGTCGCTGCATTAAAGGAACTTGGTTTTGATTACGTATTCGACACCAACTTCTCTGCAGACTTAACCATTATGGAAGAGGGGTCTGAATTGTTGGAAAGGGTAAAAGAAGGCGGACCGTTCCCCATGTTTACTTCATGCTGTCCTGCATGGATCAACATGATGGAAAAGCTTTATCCACAATACAAAGAAAATGTCTCCTCCGCCAAATCTCCACAGCAGATGCTTGGGCCGGTTATCAAGACGTACTTTGCAGAAAACATCGGAGTCAAACCGGAAGACATCTACAGTGTGTCCATTATGCCTTGTACCGCCAAGAAAGACGAAGCCAGAAGACCTCAACATGCCATGGAAAACGGAGACCCATGGGTAGACCTCGTCTTGACGACAAGAGAACTGGGAAAACTCATTCGATTAAAGAAGATTCCGTTCGCATCACTGGAAGAAAGACAATACGATGATCCTCTGGGAGAATCAACTGGTGCGGCCGTTATCTTCGGGAACACGGGCGGTGTTATGGAAGCTGCTTTGAGAACCGCTTACGAATTAGGTACCGGTAATCCGCTTCCGGATATTAACTTCATGCCCGCCAGAGGGTTGGAAGGTATCAAAGAGGCCAGTGTAGATTTTAATGGCATTGATTTTAAGATTGCGGTTGCTCACGGTGGAAAAAATGTCAAAGAACTTATGAGACAAATCGAAAGTGGTGAAAAATTCTATCATTTCGTAGAAATCATGGCCTGTCCCGGTGGTTGTATCGGTGGCGGTGGAGAGCCTTACAGTCTTGACGGTGAAATCCTTGAAAAGAGAGCAAAAGGGGTCTATTCGATTGACGAGGCCCTAACGCTCCGAAAATCACATGAGAACCCGTCCATCAACAAGCTCTACTCCGAATTCCTGGAGAAACCGTTGAGTCATAAATCTCATAAACTGCTTCACACCCATTATACCGATCGTTCCAAAAAGAAAGTTGTAGAGAAAACTACAGCAACAGAATAATCACTTTTTATATATTTTAAAACAAAAAGACGCAGAAATGCGTCTTTTTGTTTGTTATAATATTTTTCAATATTTATGATAAAATAAGAATATTGTAAAGTTGTTTAGGAAAACGTACGATAAAAAGAGTGGTGATTCATTTGTTTAAACACCAAAAAGAACTTGAAAAAAAAATAAATTTAGAATATAACGATCAATTAAAAGAACGCGGATTTTCATTAAAGACCGTTTTGTTTAGAGATTATATGGCAAAATTGGATTTACTGGACGAAAATAACACCCTCTGTTCCCGGTTTAATTTATATTACAGCCCAAAAAGAAAATCCTTCACAATTACTTTTGAAAAAGTGATTGATGAAAAGATAAAAAATCTATTGACCAATGTCTTTGCGGAAACAAAACTGCCGAAAGACTCAGATAATGCGCTTGATTTTGAATATCAGGCATATGTGGATGGAAGCTATATCAATTCAAATACAGGCTATGGAGCAGTGATACTCAAATTAGGCATACCGATAAAAAAAATCAGCGGTCATATGGATGCTTCAGACGGTTTGCGACAGGTAACCGGTGAACTTCAAGCCGTTCAGGAAGTTTTAAAATACTGCCGGGAAAATAACATCCAAGAAATTGCCCTGTTTTATGACTACACCGGGATAAAGGAATGGGCTGAGGATACCTGGAAGGCCAATAATGATGTGACCAAAGCCTATAAGGCCTATATGAAAAAAAACACGATTAAGGTCCATTGGTTTAAAATAAAGGCCCACTCCGGCAACATATTTAACGAAATGGCGGATATATTGGCCAAAAAAGGAGCGAAGGGTGAGACCGTGTCTGGGGTTTAGGGTTTGTGGTTTAGAGTCCGAGAACTGTTGAGCTTCTTTCTCATAATACTACCCATTTTTAATTCGACACCCTCAAGATTCTCAAACTTGACGATGACCTTTTCCTGAGGATGTGGGGCATCTTTCCTTAATTCTCCCGTTGTCCCTTCCACAATCTTTAAAACCTTTGTGTAAATGGTGGTGTTAGAATTGGGTTGGATGATTTCCACTTCTTCTCCCACACTAAATTTATTCCTTTGCTCGATCTTCCAGCAACCTGATTCGTAATTTTCACCGATAACAACACCTGTAAAGCTGTATTCTCGGATATATTTACTGGTATCATAGGCTTGGGCTACCTCATATTGATTGCCGTAATAAAATCCTGTGGTGAATTTTCTATGGCTGGTTTTTTCGATTTCTTCCATCCAATAGGGATTAAACTTCCAATGAATGGGATCATTATAAAAAGCATCAAGGGCCAATCGATAAGCTCTGACAACCGTGGCAACGTAATAGACACTTTTCATCCTGCCCTCAATTTTGAGGCTGGAGATTCCCGCATGGACTAAATCCGGGATGTGTTGAATCATGCAAAGGTCTTTTGAATTTAAAATATAGGTTCCATGTCCATCTTCTTCAATGGGATAATACTCATCCGGTCGTGTGGATTCCACCAAATGATATTTCCATCTACACGGATGAGAGCACGCACCTCTATTGGCATCTCTGCCTGTTAAAAAGCTTGACAGCAAACACCTTCCCGAATAAGAAACACACATGGCCCCGTGAACGAAGGCTTCCAGTTCAAAGGATTCGTCAACTTTGTCTCTGATTTCCCGTATTTCTTTTAAGCTTAGCTCCCGAGCCAAAACGGCTCTTTTCATTCCCTGATTCTTCCAATATTGAACTGTCCGGTAATTGGTGGCATTGGCCTGAGTGCTTAAATGAACTTCTATCTCCGGTACAGTTTCTTTAACGGTCATGAATATTCCCGGATCGGATACGAGAATGGCATCAACCTTCGCTTGAGATAAGCCCTTTAAATAGTCTTCAAGTCCAATTAGATCTTCATTATGTGCCATGATATTGACCGTTACATAGATCCGTTTTCCTCTCTCATGTGCATATTCACTTGCTTGTGTAATTTGATCCAAGTCAAAGTTTTTGGCATTCGCTCTTAGTCCAAAAGCAGTTCCTCCAAGATAGCAGGCGTCTGCGCCATAGAGGAAGGCCATCTTCAATTTCTCCATGGAACCGGCTGGAGCCAGTAATTCAATCTTTTTCATTTATCTCACTCATTTTTAATAAACCGTTTGATGATGTCTTCTTCCAAAGATTCTGGAACATATCCCTTAATTGATTTATTTTCTTTAATTCTTTCTCTGATTTCAGTAGAGGATATTTCAATATAAGGGGAGTCGTAAATTTTGATTTTTTGCAGATATTTGGGATCAACTCTCACTTTCCCCGAAAAGCCCCTTCTCTTAAAAACCGCCAGTTCGCAACGTTCAAGAATACGTTCATAATACTTCCACTTATGAAAGGAAGACAATGAATCCTCACCGATGATTACTACGGGATACGCATGATACAGCTCATAAAAGCGTTCGATGGTTTGATAGGTAAAGGAAGGTGTATCTGCTTCGTCATCTCTTTCAATATCCAGGCTATCCGTTCCATCAATCTTTGAAAAAACTTGAGAACACCAATTGTAACGATACTCAAAAGACAACTGATTTTCCATCTGCCTCTTAAAGGGAGAACATCCTGCCGGTATGACAAACAGCTTTTGCAATCCTTCGATATAATCAAGCATCTTTTGGACGATGATGATGTGTCCGTTATGGATCGGATTGAACGAGCCTCCGAAAATGGCGTATTTCACAATATTCACCTCAACAAAAAAGGAGCCGATATTTCAGGCTCCCTCTGGTGAGTGTGGAGGGGATTGAACCTTCGGCCTCTTCCGTGTCAAGGAAGCGCTCTCCCACTGAGCTACACACTCAAAGCACTGTTATTTTAACATACCCTTTGTTGGTTGTCAAGAAATCTCTTTTCAAAGGAACCGGATTAAGGGACAGATTTGTGATCTGTCCCTTTAGTTAACTTATCTTAAAGCCGCTTGAAGCGCCAATATTTGTGGATAACTCATACCAGCCTTTTCCATCAGGTATCTGATAGCAATAAGTCCCACATTATCATCGGTAACTTCATTTCCGTTGTTGATGGATTTGAAGATACCCTTGATGATATTCTCAACAGCATCATAAGCCTTTGTTCCTTTTTCCACATTGTAATAGTTTTCATATGAAGCAACGTAATCGGCGTAGATTTCATCAACTGTTGCACCCATAAGCGCTCCCAGAATAGCAACCGTCATACCCGCGCGGTCTTTTCCTTCAACACAATGGACCAAATAGGGTGGTTCTTTTTCGATCATGAACATCAAACCTTTTTTGAGCTTGGTCGCAAATTCATCACTTAACAGATCCACACCCATATTCAAGTTAATCATGTTTCCGGAATCTTTTATGGAAGCATAATAATTTGAATAGGATAAAAATTCCGATAATTCTTCATTTGAATCGGAAAGGTTGATAACGGTTTTGATACCCGCTTTTTCCATCAAAGTACTAGCGTAAGGTGCCCGGGGATCGTCTATAGAAGGGTGAGAGGAGCGATAAAGTGTCTTGGGCGCAATCTCTCCCAGGGTAACTTCACGGAAATTGGCAAATATGGCATCGGAAGCGTAATCTTCTCTCACATCAGTTCTTACCAGATTTCTGATCTCCAATTCCTCAAGATATGCACCTTTTTCCACCAGTTCATAAGAAACGGGAGCTCCTACTTCCAACGAATACGTTTTAGCAAAATTGGCGTAGTTTAATGCCATGGCCACATGTCCACCGGAAAGCCTGACCAATGGGTTACCCCTGTCAACATCTCCGTAAGTTGTGACGAAAGGCGCCTGAACACTTTCTTCTCCCATGGTGATCAACAACATATCTCCCAGTTCAAAGCCCTCTGCCAAAAAATCAGCTTCGGAGATATCGGTATGGACGTTACCGTATTTGTCCACCTCTGCAACGACTCCCGATACGGACGCAAAAATCATAACAACAGATAACATCAAAATTGAAACAAACAACGCTTTCTTGTTCATAAAATCCCTCCTTTTATGAAAATTCTTTATTTATTCTTCTGAATTTTCGCCCATGTATCCCTTAAGGCAACGGCTTGATTAAAGACGGGATACTCTTTGGTACTGTCCGAATCCGTGCAGAAATAGCCTTTTCTCAAAAACTGGAATTTGTCTCCGGGGTTTGATTCCACCAAAGCG
>JASUTC010000031.1 GCA_030445775.1 Thermotogaceae bacterium
GGACCTGATCGCCTTGAAAAAGGTAGATTATATTGCTAACCATGCATCGGAGATTTACGAAGTTGTTATTACCAACATCATGAAGATAGGTCTTTTCGTTGAAGTGAAAGATATCCTCATTCCTGGACTAATACACATTTCCACATTGGATGACTATTTTATTTATGATGAGCAGAAAAACATCCTTGTGGGCGAAAGAACCAGAACCGTTTATAAACTGGGCGATACCTTGTCTGTAAGAGTAAAAGATATTGACTATGTGAGGGGCGAGGTGGATTTCGAAATTGTCTGATATCAACACGGATTACCAAACAAAATGGGGTTTGGCATTGGGGAGTGGAGGAGCCAGAGGGTATGCCCATATTCCCTTGCTTGAAGTTGTTGAAGAATGCGGTATCAAGCCTGAATATGTGACGGGTTCGAGTATTGGTTCTATTGTAGGCGCAGCTTATGCGTTAACAGCAGACAGTCGAATGGTCAAAAAACTAACAAATCATTTTGTTAAATCCAATCATGAAAAAATTGAAAAGCTGATTCAAATGGTAGGCAGCAATAAGTTGACGGATATGCTGAATGTTGCGAGAAAAACTGCTGTCAGTAAATCCATTATGAGTGAAGACTATCTCTACGAAATGCTAACACCCATCTTTCAGAACGCAAAATTCGAAGATACCAAATTGAAATTGGGTATTGTAGCGACGGATATCAAGCGTTGCAAAACAGAGTTGTTCACATCCGGCTATATTGTCGATGCCGTTTGCGCCAGCGCCTCCGTTCCCGGAACATTTTCACCAACCAGATTAGGAGGGACCAATTTTATAGATGGCGGTGTGATGTGTGTGGTCCCGGTGGAACAATGTAGGACATTAGGCGCTGAAAAGATTATCGCTTCCGATGTGACCAATCAGATAAGAAGAGGGAAATTTAAAAACCTCCTGGAGTTAATGGGTTATTTGAATCAGTTAAAATTGGAAAGAATCATCGCCTCTGAAATATCCAAAGCAGATTATAGCATTCGGTTTGCAAATCTAAATATTGAATGGTACCGATTTGATCAATTTGACATTGCCATAAAATACGCCAAAGAATTGCTTGTGGATTTCAAAAAGGAGTTGATGAACGATTAACTACTCACTTTATCTCAACGGTAATAACGTAAAGATGATTCGAGCCCTGGGTGCCATCAGGGCGCTTGAAAACAAGTTGGGTGCTCCTGAAAAAATCATTGCAACCGGACCGGCTACCATGCTGGGTTGCTTATATTCTCATTATGGATTGGATCAATCTATCAAGAGAATGAAAAAGAATTTCACAGCTTTGGAACAGTTGTTTTCCTTCGATTTTTACGAAACAGACCGGGGAATCATCCTTAGAAATGAAGCCTATAGAAAACTGAACGATTTTTATACGTTGATTAAATCCGGTACAAGCGGTAAACACTTGGGTATTGAGGATTTGAAAAAGATTGAGAAATTTTTGGAAGATACATTTGACTTTTTAAATGGGCATATGTTGAAAATCCCCTGTTATACCAGCTTGTTTAATTATGAAAAGGCTGAGGAAAAGTTGATTTCGATTTTAACTATCAAAGAATTAAAAGCTGGCATTTCAATCGTTCCGTTTATGGGTCCGGTGGAAATTGACGGTCAAAAATATATCAGCATACAGAACATCCAAGGCATGGCATCGCCTGTAAAAGACAGAAGAAGTGATTTGCATATCGTGCTGGATACTTTATCTGAAAAAGGGACGCCGCCTTTTATGAGCTCCATGTACATTTTGTTAGCGGCTGATTACATGGGAACAATGGAATTAAAAAAGCAAAAAGAATCTGAATTTTCTGTTGATATCAACCTTTGGGAAAATCCGGAATATCGAAAGAGTATTGATTTTGATAATTTAGTTGATGAAGGGTTTAAGACAGCGGATCAACAATTGAAAATGATATTTAGAAAGCTGAGAGCATGAACCTTTCACTTGTTTCTTTTTATTCTGACACGCTGATCATTGATCAATCCCAGCAATACGATGCAGTGTTTCTCATCGATGTGTACAGAGCTACCAGTACCATGGTGGTGATGGCAAACAGCGGAGCGAAATCCATTAAGCCTGTTGATTCTTTAAACGAGGCTTTTTTATTAAGGGATAAGGACCCTTCCGTCTTATTGTGCGGAGAAAGAGATTCCATCAAACCTGAGGGGTTTGACTATGGGAATGATACTGCGCTGTTTCATAAGGTAATTTTAACAAACAAAAACTGCGTTATAACCACTTCAAACGGAACCAAGGCATTGCGGGCCTTTGCAAACAGGTCCAAGACATTTTTTGCCTGCTCACTCTTGAACCTTAATACTTGCATTGAACAGATTCAACAAAGTCAATATGAAAATATCCTCGTCTTATGCGCCGGTAACTGGGGCAAATTTTCTTTAGAAGACTACCTGTGTTCAGCGTTACTTATCAGTGGCATCCAAGATGGAATCAATGAGATGAATGATGAGATTAAATTGGCTTTAGAGGTTGGAATTTTTTATAAAAGGAATCCTGATCATTTAAAAGCTGTTTTGAAAAAGACGGATCATGCACTGAAGTTAAAAGAACAAGATAAATTTGGGGATGTGTGTTTTATTGTTGAGAATATAAATGGTTTTGAGTGTGTTCCGAGATTGGGTATTTAAAGTTTAAAAATAGAGTGTTTTAAAATAATCAGCGTACTTGTCCCATTGGTACGTCATTTTTCAGAATCTTTTTTCTGCTTCATGATATAATAAATATGAAGAAACTTTAATTTCCGGGAGAAAGGGTGAAGATTATGATTAAACTCAGTTTAAATGACAGAAAGATATCTTTGGATATATGGACACCCTACTTTTATATCATAAGGGATCTCTTTTTTGATGGCGGATGGGACGCCTTTATGTGTATTGTTAAGGATAATCGCTTAATGGAAGAGCAGATTGAGACGTGCAAAAAGATTGAAAGTCTTTATCCCGAGATAAAGGCTGAGCTTTTTTATCCCACCACACCCTTGGAAATTAGGGATTTTTTGAATCAGTATCGGGTACAGCCACGGGATATGAAGGGACTTTGCAGTTTGGACGTGCTTTATGATATTGCCAATGAAGCCTTGTTGGATGAAGATTATGAATTAACGTTGGAATATTCTGAATTAATATTGGATATAGACGATGAAAGTGCTTATGCATATGATTTAAAAGGAACGGTGCTGTACGATCAGGGGAAAACTAAAAAAAGTATTGAATACCTGGAAAAGGCCGTGGAATTGGACAGTACGTTGGTTGAAGCTTTGTCTACTTTAGGGCAGGCTTATTTTAACGTTCATGAATATGAGAAAGCATCAGCGATCTGGAATCAAATGATCGAGAATAATCCGGATGATGTGTTGGCTTATTTTACACTCGTGGATTCTTATATTCATCAAAAAAAGTATCACGATGCCATATCTGCATTAAAGAAGTTAGTTAGACGCTTTCCCGAACACTTAATGGGGAAAATCAATCTGGCAACTCTTTTACAGATGGTGGGAAAAAGGGAAGAAGCAGAAAAATACGAGAAGGAAATTGAAAATACTCAACCAATGAATCCCACAGAAATGGAGATTTGGGCAAGAATTAATCTACAAAAGGAAAAATACGAAGTAGTGGAAAAAGGGATCAAAGAATTTATGAATAAACAAGGCGGGCCTGAATTTTTAAAGCTATGGTTGGTGGTACCTTATATAAAAAACGGGAAAAAAGAGGATGCCAAGCAGATAGTGGAAGAATTTAAAGATTCCAATATCCTTTTCAATTATGGAAAGCACGAGATATTTGATCCGTTTTTGGAGGAATCTGAGATTCGGGAGTGTGAGCTTCCATGCTGATGTCTATTGTAGGCGGAAGCGGTTCGGGTAAAACCACCGTTGCCAAAAAAATGAATGAAAAACTCAAGGACTTCAGTTCGTTGATTAAAATGGATAATTACTACAAGGATTTACCTCCCGGTGTTGATCCTCAGGATATCAACTTCGATTCCCCGGCTGCCTTTGATTTTGATCTTTTTTATGAGCATTTGAAGGATCTTAAAGTGGGAAAAACGGTGCAGGTTCCCCATTACAGTTTTATCACTTATAGAAAGGAACCCGGTATCTATCATGAAGTGACGCCCAAAGATGTGATCATTGTGGAGGGTATTTTAGTCCTTTATGAAGAGCGTTTTAGAAGTCTCTTCGATCTTTCTGTATTCATTGATACACCCGATGATGAGCGTTTGTTGAGACGAATTGAAAGAGACATGAAAGAACGCAAGCGTTCGATAGAAAGTATTATCAATCAATACAGAAAATACGTCGCCCCTTCTTTTAAGAGTTTTGTAGCACCTCAAAAATATTACGCCGATTTGATCTTGCCTGAAGGCGGGTTTAACGATGTGGGGTTGGGAATCATTTACGATGCGACGATTCAGAAGATTCAGACTGAGAAGAAAGAAGTCTGATGGTATTCTTGAAATCCTCAGGGAGTTTAGCGATAAATTCCATCCATTCTCCAGTTTCAGGATGAAATACCCCAAGTTTTAACGCATGTAGCATTTGCCGCTTACACCCCAGTTCTTTTGCCTTGGTATTTCTAAATGAATAAACCTCATCACCAAGAACAGGATTTCCAATGCTTCTCATATGGACCCTGATTTGGTGTGTTCTGCCGGTCTTAATTTCCACCATGACCAAAGTAGCCAGTTCGGAAAATCTTTTGATTACTTTGTACTGACTCAAAGCGTATTTCCCGGAAAAGTCTACTGTCATTTTGACACGATTTTTAATGTGCCTGGCCAATGGTTTTTCAATTTGTCCATGATCGTTTTTAACAGATCCTTCCACGATGGTGATATACTCTTTCCGGTTTTTTCTGTCGTGAAATTGTTCAGCCAGTTTTTTCAGGGCTACTTCTGTTTTTGCAACAATCATAACACCTGATGTATCCTTGTCCAGTCGATGGACAATGCCAGGACGCTGCACTTCTTCCCATTCTTTAAATTGTGAAAAATGAAACAGCAAGGCGTTTACAAGTGTTCCTGAACTAACGTTGGGCACCGGATGGACGATCATATCCGGTGGCTTGTTGATGACGATGATTGAATCGTCTTCATAGATGATATCTAAAGGAATATTTTCGGGTTCAATTTTGATTTCCGGTTTTTTGGGAATATCCAAGTGAATCATATCACCGGATTTCACTTTGTAAGATTGCTTCTTTGGTTTGCCGTTGACGCGAATTATCTTTTCTTTTATTGCAGATTGAACTACACTTCTTGATACCCACTCCGGGGTGTTTTCGCTGACGAATTTATCTAAACGCTCTTCAGCATCTTCTTCTCCAACGATAAACTCCAATGTGTCTGTTTCTGACTGAACCTTATCCGGTTCCTCAAACGGCATATTGCTCCAATTCCACAGTCATAATCATGGAGATGCCGTTGGATTGTGTGATACCGTACAGGATATCCGCCACTTCCATTACCAATTTGTTATGAGTGATGACAATAAATTGGGACAATTCTCGACTTTCTCGAATCAAATTCTTCAATCGTTCAGCGTTGAAATCGTCCAAAGCGGCATCAACTTCATCTAAGATGTAGAAGGGTGAAGGGCTGATCTTTAACATGGAGAAAACTAAAGCGATACCTACCAGTGATTTTTCCCCACCGGACAACAAATACATCTTCTGGGATCGTTTTCCCGGACGTTTGACAGAAATTTCTATGCCGGTTTCAAGAAGATCTTTATCCGGTAGAATCTTCAACTGCCCGTTACCGCCACCAAAGAGGATTTGTATCATTTCGTCGAAATAGGTGTTGATCAGATTGAAGGTTTCCATAAAGATACGTTTGGCCTCATCATCGGTTTGCTGGAGCAGTTCTTCAAGGGATTTTTTGGCGGATTCCAGGTCTTGTTTTTGAGTGTCCATTTCCGTAAAGCGGTCTTCCACTTCGTTGTATTCGTCGATAGCGTTTAGATCCACGCTGCCCAGGTATTTAATCTTGTTTTCCAGCGATTCCACCTTTTCGGAAATGGCCTTTTCTCCCTCTTCGTCCAAGGTGACGTTTTCCAATTCCTCTTTTTTTATATCCGCTTTGACCATCTTTTCAATCAAAGATTCCATGTTATATTCGATTTTCTGTACTTTCAAGTCGTATTGATGTTCACTTTCACGGAGGCGTTCGCGTTCGCTTTTCAGGTCTTCCATCCGGGTTTCCGTCTCTTCAAGCCTTTTCGCCATATTCTGACGGTCTTCCTGCTGGTATTTCATGTTGTCGTAGAGTTTGGATACTTCTGTTTTAAGACTTTTCAATTCCCGGTCCAATTCTTCTACTTTATCTTTTTCACCCTTCAACGCCTTTTCAAGATGTTCCAGGTTATAGCTGTATTCGTCTTCTTTCTCCCGGTTGTTGACCAGTGTATTTTCAATATCGTTCAATTCAGCTGTGTACTGTTTTTTCTTGTCCTTAAGGCTGTTCAATTCCATCTTGATATCGTTGATTTGTTCCTGGAGGTTTTGGATTTCTTCTCGTTTTTCTTTTATGATCTGACTGACTTTCGACAGTTTATCCTTGGAGATGTGGATTTCAGTGGAGAGCGTACCCTTTTCCTCTACGATGATTTCCTGGCGTGCCTTTGAACCGGCAATTTTTGAGGAATAGTCCACCTTCATCTTCTCAAGATCGGAGACTTCCTTGGACAATTCTGTGATGGAGTTGGTTAACTCCTGCAGCGTCCTTCGGATGGAAGCGTTCTTCAGCATGATTTCATTGAGTTCGTTATCTAAGGTTCGTTTCAGATTGGTGACCTGTTCTCTTTCATCCTTTGTTTCTCTTTCGGAATTCTCAAGGGTGATGATTTTCTCGCTCAATCGGTCTAATTCATCAGAAATCTCGTTCAATCGGGAGGTTCGCGAGATGAGAGACCCTTTTCGGTCATTTTTATAGCTACCACCGGTGATGGCCCCTCTGGAGGCAATGAGTTGTCCGTCTAAAGACACGATTTGATTGGAGATGCCGTAATTCTTTTTCAACTCCAAGCCGTCGTCTATGGTTTTAACCAAAATGGTGTCCATAAACAAGTACAAAGGCAGTTGGGCAAACTCCTCATTGGTTCTTGCCAATTCCGCCGCGTAGCCGATAAATCCGGGATGGTTTTCGAAGTTTGCTCCCTGTACAACAGGGCGGGTTCTTAAGATGTCCAAAGGAAGGAACGTGGCACGTCCCAGGTTTTCTTCTTTTAAAATATTGACCGCATATTTGGCTGTGTCGGCATCTTTTGTGACGATATTTTGAGAGCGTGATCCGATCAGGATTTCGAAGGCTGTTTCGTATTCTTTATCCACTTCAATCAGATTTGCAATGACATCGATCATGTTTCTCAGTTCCCGGTCCTTTTGCTTTTTGGCAAACAAGGCCCTGATAGGTTTTGCAAAACCTGAAAATTCACGTATTTGTCTTTCCAAAACGGCTTTTTCGGCATCCAAATGTTTTTCCTGTTGGATATAAGAGTATTTCTTTTCCTCAATGTCTCTGAGCTGCTTTTCAACTTCCGTAAACCTTTCTTTGACCATTTCCAGTTCATCGATTAACTCGGCTTCTTTTCTGGAACTGTCTGACCCTCTATTGCGGAGTTCATCCAACTCGGTTTGAAAACCGTCCAGCCTTTCCTGCTTGGTTTCCAGTTGATTGGTGATGACCTTGATGCGCTTTTCATTATCTTCTATAGAATCTTCAAGTCGTAAATATTCATTTTCAAGTTTGCCGAACTGCTTTTCGGCTTCTTCCAATGACTGTTGCAGATCGATGATGGATTGTTCTTCATCACTGCAATTTTGGGTGATCTCATCTTTGGCTGTGGTTTTTTCCTCAAGTTGTGCTTCCACCTTTTCCAGGTTTTCTTCAATGGTGGAAAGCATCATCTTCAATTCGTTTTTCCGATTTTGCAGTTTTTCATCCTGGGATTTGAGGTTATCCAGGTTGGTGACGTTTTCTACGTATTTGGATTCCTTGTCCGAAACGTTTTTGGCGTACATGTTACGCATTTCATTCAAATGGTCCTGGCGCTCTTTATATTCTTCCAAAACGGAAGTAAATCCTTCTATTTCCTTATCCGAATCGTTGTAATTTTCCTTTAATTCACGATAAATGCTTTCGGTTTTGATGAGTTCTTTTTGGATTTCTCTGATTCTAACGCGGTTTTCTTCTGTTTCTCTCTCAAGTTTTTCACTTTTATCCTGCCATTTTTTATTCAAATGTGAAAACAAGGTGAACTGGCTATCTTTGAGTTCTTTTGAATACTCAAGATATTTCTCGGCACGTTTGGCTTTCAGGTACAAAGATTTTTTCTGCTTGGTGAGTTCGTTCAGGATATCTTCAACCCTGGAAAGGTTGTCCTCTGTGGACTCAATCCTGGAAATCGTTTCTTTCTTCTTTTTTTTATAAACGGCAATACCCGCAGCTTCCTCAACCAAAATCCGGATTTCATCCGGTGAGCTGTTTAAGATCTTGTCCACACGTCCTTGACTGACTATGGAATAGAGTTCCTTACCTGCACCTGTTCCTGCAAACAGATCTCTGATATCGGTAAGGCGAGCTCTATCTCCGTTGAGATAATAGGTGTTTTTTCCATTTCGAATCAATTCCCTGGAGATGGAAATATCCGAGCCGTCATCATTTTCAAATAGGAGGGTTACAAGGGCTTTTGAGGATGGAGAAAGGCCATCCGAACCTGAAAAGATCACATCCGTCTTGTCGTTTGCACGAATGTTTTTCATGGATTGCTCCCCATATACCCAGAGAATAGCATCTACAATATTTGATTTTCCGCTTCCGTTTGGTCCAACAATCGAATTAATGCCATTGGTAAGGTTAATATCAACGGGTCTGGCAAATGATTTGAACCCCTCAAGATGTATTTGCTTTAGTTTCATTATGATGCCCCCACATCATCCCGAAAATATGGATAAAAAATGGAAATGAACGAGTTCTTTTTCGCATGATTATAACATATTTAGTCTTTAAAGTCATTATATATGCCAAAAACGTTTTAAAACAAGGGCGAATGATATCACCCTTGTTTATAAAAAACTACAATTTATCCTTCTTCGTCTTTATCGTCGTTGATAAACCTGACTTCATCAGTGTAATAGCCGATCAGAGTGTTGATATTGGTGTCTTTGCCTCTTTCACCTTTGATAATAAATGAATACATTCCTTTTGGCAGATCTATTTTTTCGACCTCTTTTTCAGAATTCAGATCAATTTGATAAACAAAGCCGTCTTTGCCTTCAATCCAAACCTCCACATCTGTGTCTTGTGTATCATAAAAGGCTTGCAGATATATTTTCGTGTCTTCAGTGGCGAAGAAATTATCTTTGATGTACAGCGATTCACTAAATGTTCCGTTTGTCTTTCTTGTCAGTAAAAAGTGATTGTTATTCACCGAATAATTAATGGTGAGTACAAGAACGAAAATCGTACAGATGAGAAAAATAAATCCCTTTATATTCATATCAGTCACCTCAATGTTTGTATTCATATCTTTTAGATAGAACAAAGTTATTGACCAAGAAAAAACCAGCAGTTGCAACGATAAAAAATGTGATGATTTCTGTTTTAAACAGTCCCATTTGGATGAATCCACCGATATAATTGACTGTAAACAGGATAAATGAAGCCAAAAGGACAAATGTGCCTACTATGTAGTACCAACCGAATAACTTACCTAAAAAGGCGACAAAATTTAAGAAATTCAAGATTAAATATATGCTTAGGGTAATCATGATTAAAAATAAGCCTCTGTCGGGAATGTCATGCATCAAGAGCATCAAATTTAAAACAACTGATCCCGTTACCGTCAAGAGTACGTTGGTTATGTTGATCGTTCGCATGATACGTTTCCGGGTAATGGAGAAAATCGTAAACATGTCATAATACACAGAGGTACATTTAGCCGCAAATGCTACCAACATGGAATATATCAGGGCTGCAAGGTAAAGTGTTGCTGAAATCTTAAACTCATTGACATCAAATTCGGAAAAACCAATAAAAAATAGAGGTACGATTGTATTAAAAAAGATTATTGCGAGATAAATGAGTAGAAAGGTTAACATAAATCTGAGAAAAACTTTCGCCATGACTTTCATTGAATTATCGATCAGCATTATTTTCACCACCATTTGTCAAATGATACAGGAGTTTTTGCAAACTAATCATGGATATGTCTATGTTATCCGCTTTCAGCCGTCTAATAATTTCTTCGTTTATAGGACCTTCAACAGAATAGGAGGCCAGCGAGCCGATGGTTTCCACATTCATAGTCCTAAAGTGAGTGTTATAGGATTCTATTGCTTCTTTTCTGCCTTGCAGAAGATAATACTTTTCTTTAAGTTTATCAATAGGGTTGTCAACAAGAATTGCCCCTTCATCAATGATCAAAACCCGTTCAAACATCCCTTCCAACTCATTGATTAAATGCGAGGAGATAATCAGGGTTCTAGGATTTTGAGTAAAGTCCTTTTGAAGCTCTGCGTAAAAGATTTCTCGTGAAACCGGGTCCAACCCAACGTAAGGTTCATCAAAGAGGGTGATTTCTGCGCGGCTGGCAAGTCCAAGAATAATGCCAACGGTTGTTTTCATTCCCTTGGAAATCTTATTGTATTTTTTGTTTACATTCAGTTTGAATCGCTTGATCAAATGATTGGCATAAGTATTATCCCAATTTTCATATAATGTAGCCGCCAAATCAAAAATCATCTTTACTTTCATGATTTCGGTTTGCTCAAATGTTTTTCCCAAAGTTTCTCTTGCCAAACAGATTTTGTACTGATTGCTTTCGTTTGTTGAGAAATTTTTGTCATCGATAATGACTTCACCTTTGTCCTGAAGCAGTTGATGGGCGATGACTTTCAACAGGGTTGTTTTTCCGGAACCGTTTCTTCCGATGAGACCCATAATTTGATTCTCCTCAAGTTCAAAATTCATGTTGTTTAAAGCTCGAAAATTATCGTAATAATAAGTAATGTCTTTCAATTTTAGTTTCACCGGATTCATTTAATCACCTTCTCCGTAATTTGTTATCATTTTGATGATCTCATTCTTATTAATGTTCAATTTCTCCGCCTCTTTTAATGTTTTCAATAGAAAATCTTCAAAAAAATGATCTTTTCTTTCTCTCTTAATAATCGATGATGCCTTTTCTTCCACAAACATACCCAAACCCCTCTTTTTATAAAGTATCCCTTTGTCTACCAAAAGATTCAAACCCTTTCGTGCCGTTGCCGGATTGACTTGAAAGGTTTCTGACAATTGATTTGTAGAAAAAACCTGTTCGTCTTTCTGCAAGTCTCCTGCAATGATCATGTCCTCAATAATTTCAGCAATTTGCTGGAACAGAGGCTCTGCAGAGTCTTCGTTCAACTTCATGGAACACCTCCTTTGTTAAGTAGTTAGTTAGTATAGTAACTAACTACATGAGTATTGTACTATATAATATTTTCTTTGTCAAGAGTTTTATTTGGATTCTTTCCAGCGGAAAAAAAATTGTTCAATAATCCTCAAGACCAAAAGGGTGGGGCTTGATACACCTTGGTCCTAAAGATTGAGGTCGTTCTATTCATAGTGTAAAGCACCTCTTTTTATGTTTTTTAGTGTGCTTGGAAATGCTATAATCAAGTAACTTTCAAAGAGGTGATTTGTATGAGAAAAATGTTTATTGGTATTGGGATTTTAGTTCTTCTTTCAACCATTGTATTTTCAGCTGCCTTTGATCTGTCCGGTAGATGGGTGGCATCTTTTGAACGTCATGAAAAGGACGATGGATTCTTAACTGCTTATGACGGCCGTGTTGCCTTTGTCTTTGAGCAACAAGAAGGAAATGTTTTTACAGGTTATAAGGAATTTATCGATCATTCCGTAAACTATCAAGAAAAAAAAGAACCTTTCAGTGGGGTGATTGATTATTCAGGAGAGAAACTCTACTGTGCAGAACATGAAGATGGCTACCTTTTTGGAGACATTGTCTCTGAAAACGAGATTGTGATGTATTATGTGGATGCCGAAGAAAATGCCATTGCAGTTTATTACACCTTGCAAAGGGAAAATACGATCCCCAACCTCCTTGGAGAATGGCAATCAGAAACCATCGGTAGTTATGTCAAAGAAAAGAATCATTTAGGAAAGGGACAAACTGGACTCTTTGTCATCACTGAACAACACGGCCATGTTTTCACCGGCTATAAAAACGTAAAAACTCTCTATACAGACGAGCACAAGGAAGAATTTTCCGGAGTCATTTCAAAAGACGGCAAAAAATTGTATATCGCAGAACATAATGATGGTTACGCCTTTGCAGATATCATTGATGCCAATACCATTCATTTGTATTATCTGGAAGACGGGAATTTGAAAACATTGTACCAAGTTTTGAGAAAGGTGAAATAAAAATTGGACGTTCCTTTTCAATAGAAAGTGTTCAAATATCTCCCGGACCAAGGGATTTGACGAAAAAAACCAGCCTTGTATAAAAGGCCGGTTTTTTTTATCTCTTATTTTCAACCGCAAAACAGGCACATGTTTGATGTTTGTTAACTCTTTTCAATTCCGGTGCGGATCTTTCGCAAATGTCCATTTTTAATGGACACCTTGGTGCAAAATAACAACCTGAGGGTGGATTCAGAAGGCTGGGGACTTCTCCGGTGGATACGGCTTTTTCCCTTCTTTGTGCAGGATCTGTTCTGGGGATTGATGTGAGTAGAATTCTTGTGTATGGATGAGCAGGGGAATTAAAAAGGGCTTCCTTATCCGAAATCTCAACGATTCTTCCCATATACATGACCGCAATACGGTCGCATTGAAATCTTGCCACACTTAAATCGTGAGTAATCAGGAGCATGGTTAATTGAAAATTATTTTTAATATCCAGCAACAAGTTGAGAATTTGTGCTTGTACAGATACATCCAAAGCGGAAGTTGGTTCGTCTAAAATAATGAAATCAGGATTGACGATGAGAGAACGTGCTACTGCAATCCTTTGTCTTTGCCCTCCGGAAAATTCATGAGGATATCGGGACATATGTTCGCTTTTCATGCCTACAGATTCAAGAGTTTCTAAAACCATATTTGTTCTTTCTTTGGCGTTTTTTCCGATTTTAAATACTTTTAACGGCCGTGAAAGGATATCACTGACCGTCATTCTTGGATTTAAGGAAGAAAAAGGGTCTTGAAAAACCATTTGTATTTCTCTTCTTATTTGTTTGTTTTTCTTCTTTCCGATTTCTGTTATTTCTTTTTCTTTGTAAAAAAATCTTCCTGAAGTGGGGGACAATAATCCTGCAAGGATTCTACCCAATGTGGTTTTGCCACATCCGGATTCGCCAACCAAACCAATCGTTTCGCTTTGTAAAATATTCAAATTGACATTGTCAACTGCGGTGATTTTTCTTTCTTTTTGTAAAAATCCTACCCTGACTTGAAATTCTTTTCTCAAATCTTGTGTTTTTAAAATCGTATTATTCATTATCTTCACCGCCTTTGATTGGGTTGTAACAGGCTATGAAGTGGTTTTCTTCTATTTCCGTCAACGATGGTGGATCAATCTTACATTTTTCAAGGGCGTTTTCACACCTTGGATGAAATCTGCATCCGGGGGGAGGTTTTAACAAATTGGGCACACTACCTGGGATGGTGTTGAGTTTTTCAATGGTTTGATCCACCGGTGGAATGGCTTTCAACAATCCGTTGGAATAAGGATGATACGGTTTTTTTGTTAGTGTGTATATATCTGTAAATTCAACAACACTGCCTCCGTACATGACGGCAACTGTGTCACAAATTTCTGCAACAACGCCAAAATCATGGGTAATGAGAATAACGCTGATATCCAGGTTTTTTCTCATGTCTTGAATAAGCGCCAATATTTGGTCCTGAGTTGTAACATCAAGCGCGGTTGTGGGTTCATCTGCAATCAGTAAATCAGCTTCGCAGGAAAGAGCGGTTGCAATCATTACGCGTTGTCGCATTCCACCGGAAAGTTCATGAGGATATTTGTCCAGGACCATTTCCGGATCGGGAATTCTTACTTGTTCAAGCATCTCTGTTGCCTGCTTAACGGCCTTTTTTCGGTTGATTTTTTGGTGATGCATGATGACGTCACTCATCTGTTCTTTTATTTTAAACACAGGGTTTAAAGCCGTCATTGGTTCTTGAAAGATCATGGATATCTTCTTACCCCTAATTCTATTCATTTCTTCACGTTTGTATTGAAGGACGTCTTTTCCCTGAAAGATGATTTCACCGTTAACGATTCTCGCAGGGGGTACCGGTAATATTCGGTTAATCGCTGAAGCGGTCACTGACTTTCCCGAGCCGGTCTCTCCTATGATGCCAAGAATTTCTCCTTTATTTAAATGGAAAGAAACATTTTCCAGAGCGTATACCGTTCCCTCTTCGGTATCGAATTGTATTTTTAAGTCTTTAACTTCCAATATTCGTTCCATCAAATCACCGGTCCTTCATTCTGGGGTTGAGGATTTCATTTAAACCATCACCAAAAAAGTTGAATCCCATGACGGTAATGAAAATAGCTATTCCGGGGAAAATTCCAGTATGAGGTGCTGCTCTCAGATAGGTTCTTGCGATGCTTAAATCCGTTCCCCATTCAGCTGCCGGTGGCTGGATGCCTAAACCTAAAAAACCAAGACCGGAAATGATCAATATGGCATAGCCTATTCTCAATGTTCCCTGAACAATGATAGGGGACAAACTGTTTGGAAGAACGTATCGAAATAGAATATTCATTTCACTTTCTCCTGATAAACGGGCTGCATCAACGTATTCTTTTGTTTTTTCACTGACAACGGTGCTTCTTGCAATTCTCGCAAATTGCGGAATTGAATAGATGGTGATGGCTGTTATGAGATTGCTTCTACCGGATCCCAAAATAGCAATAATGGCAATTGCCAGGAGAATATCGGGAAATGAAAGCAGAATATCGAAGAATCGCATGATGATTTCATCAAGTACCCCCCCGAAATAAGCTGCAATTGCCCCCAGAAAAACTCCTATTAGGATTGATAAAAAGACAGCCAGAGAAGAAATACTCAGGGATATTCTTGCGCCCCAAATGACCCGACTTAATATATCTCGACCATAGATGTCAGTTCCAAACCAATGTTCTTTGCTGGGACCGTTCAAACTGGAATAAAGATCTTGCGCATCCGGTTCATAAGGTGAAATAACAGGGGCCAATAGGGCGATGATAACGATAAAAAGAACTATAAAAGCACCTATTGCAGCCATTTTATTTTTGGATATCCTTCTCCAATAAATTGCCATTGAGTTGTTGTGATTCATACACATCTCACCTCTACTTTTTCCTGCGAAGTCTGGGATCAATTGCCGCATACAATAAATCAACCGCTAAATTAACGAATACAAATGACATAGCAATCAACAATATCCCTGATTGAACGATGGGGTAATCTCGTGTGAAAATTGATTGAACTACGAGTCGTCCCAATCCCGGCCAACCAAAGACACTTTCTGTTAACACAGCACCGCCAAGCATGTAACCAAATTGAAGTCCCACTACTGTTACAACAGGAATCATGGCATTCTTCAATGTATATTTATAGATGATGGTTTTTTGAGGGATGCCATTTGAAATAGCTGTTCTGATGAAATCCTGATTAACGATTTCCAGCATGCTGGCTCTTGTCATCCTGGCGATAATGGCAGCAGAAGGCAAACCAAGTGTAATACCCGGTAAAATAAAACTAATAAATGAATCCTTTCCGCCTGCCGGTAGCCAATTAAGGGCAACTGAAAAAAGCATGATTAACAACAACCCCAGCCAAAAAATAGGCATTGAAACCCCAATTAATGAAAATCCCATGGATAAATTATCAACGAATGTGTTTTTATGAGTTGCCGCAATGATACCCAGCAAGATACCAAAAACAGTTGCCACGATGATACCAAAGGTTGCAAGCTGAACGGTATTCCAAAATCTTGGAGTGATTTCATCGATAACGGGTTGTTGAGAACTGATGGATTTCATCTTTCCTGAAAAAATACCCCCAACAAAAGCGAAATATTGCTCGGTTAAGGGTTTATCCAAACCAAATTCCTCTCTAATGAGGGCAATGTCCTCAGACGTAGCTCCTTGTCCGGCTATGACTCTTGCGGGATCACCTGGGATCAGATGTATGATAAAAAAGCTAATTAAAGAGACGCCTATTAAGATTGGGATGATTAAGATTAATCGTCTGATAAAGTAGTTGTTCAAGTTTTTCACCTCATTTCTTAGAAATCATACGAAAAAGAGAGGGGGAGCCCCCCTCTCTTTAATGATTATTCCAAACGATAATGCTATTCCATATAAGCGTACTTTAAAACAGTAACACCAAGAGGAAGGACCATCACATCTTTTAACTGATTGGAAACACCAACCATTTGATCCTGAACATAAAGGAAGATCCAGGGAGCTTCATCCACAAGCAGTTGCTGAAGTTCTGCCAGATATTCAGCTCTCTTTTCAGCATCAAAGGTAGTCATTTCAAGTTTTAGCAATCGGTCTACTTCAGGATTGTCCATTCCTACATGATTGTCTCCGTCAGGAGGCCAGTTTGCTGAATCAAACAACGGTCTGACAACCCAATCGGCATCTCCGGTGGATGGACTCCAGCCGATGACGTACATGGTATGTTCGGATTCATTAGGCGGTTTAGAATAAAGGAGATCCATGTAAGATGCCCATTCGTAAACTTGAATTTCCGCATTGATACCAACATCTTTCAATTGACTTTGAACAATTACTGCTATTTGCTGATAATGTGGGGCTGCGAAAAGGATGGTATCAAATCCATTTGGATAGCCTGCCTCTGTTAACAGTTCTTTTGCCTTTGTTGGATTATAAGGATAGCCTTCCGTTTCAAAGTAACCGTTAACCTTAGGGGCGACAACGGATTTTGCAGGGTGTGCATAACCTCTAAAGAGGGCTTGTGTCATGGCTTTTTTGTTAATGGCGTAATTGGCAGCCTGTCGAACCAATTTGTTGTCAAATGGGGGTTTAGTCATGTTAAAACCCACATAACGAACGGTCAAACTGGGAACAATCGCAACATCGACTTTATCATTGGCTTGAAGTCTTGGCACATCAATGGGTTCGATCATGTCTGAAACCTGTGAATCGCCTGACTCAAGCATCAATACTCGGGTGTTCGCTTCCGGTACAATCTTGAAGTTGATACTGTCAAGTCCTGGGGTTCCTTTCCAATAATCATCGTTTGCCACTACTTTCACATGGTCACCTTTTGCCCATTCTACAAAGGTATAAGGACCGGTTCCGACCGGGTGATTGGAAATCTCCGATTTGTCGTAGTTTTTCAAAACTTCAGGAGAAACGATGAGACCGGCACCATGTGCCAGATGGTTAAGCAATGGTCCAAACGGGTTTTTCATTCTAAACAGGACTGTGTAATCATCGATGATTTCAACACTTTCGATAAAGGGAACGTAAAGGGAAGAACGTCTTAATCCACCGGCTAACAGTTTGTCAAAATGGAGTTTTACAGCTTCAGCTGTAAACGGTGTACCATCATGAAATGTAACGCCTTCTTCCAGATAGAAGAAATACTTCATACCATCCGGGGAAATATCCCAATCTTTTGCCAGTGCCGGAACAACGTTCATATCCTGATCAAATTCAACCAACCCTTCATAAATGTGTCTGCATATCTCTTCCGAGTAGTTATCTGTCATGTCTGCAGGATAAAGAGACGCAGCATCTCCGTTCATTGCAACGACAACATCGCCTGCAGCAAAATTCAATGAAACTAAAAATAAGAGAATCAAACTAAACAACAGTGCTTTTTTCATAATACTCCTCCTTTTTTAAATGGGATTTGATTTTTATTTTACCATATCCTTTTTTCAAATTTGTTCCGACATGGAAACAAATAGAATATATAGCCAATTTTTTATGAGTGTATTAAAAAATCAAAGGCTGCTTTTTTGATTTAAATGTTTCTGTAAAGTTATGATTGAGAAGGGTGTCTATATGAGTGACATATGTTAAAATAACAGAGAAGGAAAAAACGGACGGTGATAAGATGTTGAAAAATAAAAAAAATCTAATGTGTCTCATCTTATGTTTGATAATTTATTCTTTTTTATGGGGGAACAATTATGGATTGCCAACGTATACAACCAAAAGAATTACCGGAACTTTCGGTGAATGCCGAATCAATGCAGATACGTATGTTAAACGATTCAACATTGGATTGGCCCTGTCAACAAACAGTATAGAAAACACGAAAATATACGCAATGAATGACGGGATACTCTGGAAATTAGTGATCAACGATCCCGTTTACGGGAATATCATCTATCTAAAGCATCCCGATGGACTTGCGACGATGTATGGTCATTTAAACACTTTTTCCCC
>JASUTC010000032.1 GCA_030445775.1 Thermotogaceae bacterium
AATGTCTAAAAGCCGGAAAGGTTAAGAGGGCTATTTAAATAAAGCGCGTTTTTCGCGCTTTTTATTTTTTTGGAGTGAAACAATTTGCCGTTGAGTTTTGTTTTGCATGCGTTGACGATCTTCTGTTTAACAATATACCTGCAATTTTTACCCTTAATGAATGTGTTTAAAATAACCGCGCTGTTTTTTTCACTTGTATACTTGTATGAACTTTTTTTCAGTTCCCCTTTATTGGATATGATTGAGGGTGGAATTATCTACAGGAATCAACTCTATAAATTCAATTTTGGTAAAATAAATATAAAAAAATTTTGTCTCTTTAGATTCCTTATGGTAAGATTAAATAATAGGATATTTTTACTATTCGGGGATGTCGAGTCACGCTATGACTTGATTAAAAAATATATCAATCAATATCATTCTGGAGGTGTCATGAATTGGTGAGCCTAAAGAAACACTATCTTGTCAAGTTTAATTACGACCTTTGTAAAGCTTGCGGCATCTGTTATACAGTTTGCCCTACTCAAGCAATTAGAAAGGGGAAGGGAAACGCTCCTGTTATAGCAGATGAAAAAGCATGTATTGGATGCAAACAATGTGAACGATTGTGTCCTGATTTTGCAATAGATATTATAGAAAAGGAAGGAGAAGACGATCATGTATAAAGCAGGTGATTACGTTCTCATGCAGGGAGATAAGGCTTGTGCACTTGGCGCGATTGCCGCCGGTTGCAGGTTTTTTGGAGGTTATCCCATAACACCCGCTACAGAGATTGCAGAAACAATGGCCGAAGAACTTCCAAAAGTGGGTGGGAAATTTATTCAAATGGAAGACGAAATCGCAAGTGCCTGTTCGATTATAGGCGCCTCTCTTTCCGGGGCAAAATCTATGACTGCAACTAGCGGACCTGGTTTTTCATTGATGCAAGAAGCTATTGGATATGCGTCTATGACTGAAACGCCATGCGTTTTTGTGAATGTCATGCGTGGGGGTCCAAGTACCGGTATGCCAACAAGAATTTCACAAGGTGATATCATGCAGGCAAAATGGGGTACGCATGGTGATCACCCCATAATTGCCCTTTACCCAAGTACCGTAAAAGAAACCTATACGTTAATTATTAAAGCCTTCTTTTTGGCAGAACATTTTCGAACACCCGTAATTTTCTTGATGGACGAAACCTTAGGTCATATGAGAGAGAGTTTTGAAATTCCGGAAATTGATTCCAAATTTATTCTGCCCAGATTATCAGGAGAAGATTTGGAAGACGAAGAAATTTACCATCCCTTTGAAAGTTTTAATGATACAACAACACCATTAATGAGTATGGGAAAAAGTAAGTTTCATGTCTCTGGACTTGTACATGATGAAACGGGATTTCCAATGGGTAGTTCGAGTATGGCAGAAAAACTACTCAGACAATTAGATAAGAAAATCAGAATGCATCGAGATGAAATAACCACATACGAAGAATACATGACTGAAGATGCCGAAATTTTGATCGTTGCTTACGGAACCGCCGCACGTGCGGCAAAACGTGCTGTAAAGTTGGCAAGAGTGGATGGTATGAAAATTGGGTTGTTCAGACCAATAACCATATGGCCATTTCCAAACGCCCGATTGGTTAAATTATTGCAGCAAGTAGACGCCGTATTGGTTGCAGAGTTGAATCTTGGGCAAATCTTTCAAGAAGTATCAAGACTCAACAAACAAAAGAAATTGCTAAGGCTTCTCAGCCGTGTGGATGGTAGTCTTATCCCACCGGAACAAATGCTTGAAGCGATAACCGAGATGAGAATTGAGCTTGACGAATATTAATCATCCGGCAAAAATTGAGGCAGGTGTATACTCATGGCCAACAGAATTGAAGTGAAAACCGATGCAAACAACCTAAACGCGTTTCTTATTTATAGACCAATTGAAGGTTATGATAAACCCATTACACAAGAGGAAGTAGATCAGGCATTTACAATCTGGAAGATAAAATATGGAATAGATGAATCAGCTATTAGAAGATTCATAGAAATGAATACACCTGATGTTCCGGTACCTTTCGCCAAAGGAGTTCCACCTAAAGAATCACACGATGCAGAAATAGTTTTTAACTTTGATTTTGAAAAGCTGAAAAAGTATTCTTCAGGAAAAGTAGATAGAATCCACGGTAACGTTTACAAAGATTTCCTGGTCAAAAAAGGACTTTTAATAGCTAAGAGAATCCCGCCTCAGGAAGGTGAACCGGGTATTGATGTATATGGCAAGAAAATCATGCCCAAAAAACCCAAAGATACCAGTTTAAAGAAATTGCAAGGAGAAAACACGATTGTTGATCCCGATGAAACAAAATTGGTCGCATTAAAGGAGGGTATCCTGAGATATGAGAAAGATAAGATAAATGTTGATCAGATTCTTATAATCACAGGAGAACTGGATGCAGGTGTCGGGAACATTGATTTTGAAGGGACAGTCATCATTGAAGGCACTGTTAAACCCGGTTTTATCGTTAAAGCCAGAGAAGACATTAAAGTCAACGATATTGTTGAAGCTGCGACCCTGGTTGCCGGACGGGATATTGAAGTGAAAGCCGGTATTAAAGGTCGTGGAAAAGCCTTTTTATCTGCAGGAAGAGATATCAAGGTTCGATTTGTAGAAAATGCGGAATTTGAAGCTGGTAGGGACATAATAATTGAATCTGCATCTGTCAATTCAACGTTAAAGGCAAAAAACAGCTTGAGGATTGAAGGACAACCCGGAGAACTGGTTGGAGGCTACACTTCATCGGGACACGAGTTGATTGCAAATCAAATTGGATCAAACATGAATCTTAAAACCAGTGTTGAAGTGGGTATAGACCCTTCCTTGAGGGAAAAGATCACTTTATTGCAATCACAAATCAAAATCGATGAGGACAATATTCGGAAATTACAGTTGATTGTCAAAAAACTCAAAACCTTGAGAGAAAAGATGAAAAATCAGTTTCCAAAAGATAAATTGGATATGCTGCTTAAAAGCGTTCAAACGATTAATAATCTGAATGTAGAAATCCCTAAATTAAAAGATGAACTTTCTGAAACAGAGAAGAAAATTGAATTAATGGTCTCAGGAGCAAAAATAATCGCAAAAAATATCCTTTACGCTGGTACGGAAATTACCATTCGTGACAGAAAATTTTATGCAAACAGAGATTATGAGAAAGCAATTCTTGTTCTTGAAGACGGCGAAATCAGGATTGGGGGCTACCGTAATAATAAATAAAAACATTATATGATATAATACCATTCGTTTGGTAGGAGGCGTGTCCGAATTGGCTAAGGAGCCGGTCTCGAAAATCGGTGGGCATATTTGTCTATGTGGGTTCGAATCCCGTCGCCTCCGCCATTGTGATGTAAAAATATTTAATTTAAAGAAGAGGTGAAACAAATGGAATTTTTATTCAGGGCATTTGGTCCTCCAGATGCAACAGCTGCGCCACAAACAACAGAAGGCGCTGCTAATAGTTCAGCCAGTGTGGCTGGCGGAGGAGCAATGGGAATGATCATATGGATCGTCATATTGTTTGCCATGTTCTACTTTTTGATCATCATGCCACAGAGAAGAAAGGACAAGGAATTTAAGTCCATGATGGGAAAGCTTAAGGTTGGCGACAAGATTGTCACTATCGGCGGTATAATTGGTAAAGTCACTTCAATGGAAGAAACAACATTGGAGATAAAAACCGGTGATACAAAAATGGAAATCTCCAGAAAGTCTATTTCCGCCATATTGGGTAAATCAAACAAGGATCCGAATAAAGCTATAGAAAGATAAAAAATCTGCAATATATAAGATTATTTGAAGGAAAGTGAGGGGAACATTTTGAGAGCAGACAGAATCAGACTCATTTTTGTCATCATTGTACTTTTAGCCGCCTTGATTGGCTTGTTCTGGCCGACACCGGGAAAAGAATATTCTTCTTTTTTTGACCGGATGTTCGGTAATATTAGATTAGGCTTAGATATCAAAGGCGGTTCAAGACTTGATTATGCCATCGAGCTAAATGAAGATTCAGACAAAACCATATCCGAGGTAGCTGATCAGGTAGTCGTTGTTGTCAGACAAAGATTGGATAACGCCAATTACACCGAAGCAACGGTTCAAAAAGTTGGCAGTGGTGCTGATACAAGACTGAGAGTAGAAATCCCGGGAGTAGAGGATCCGGCAGTTGCTGAAAGACTTGTGGGGAAAAAGGGAAAACTTTATTTTGGTGAAATTCTTGAATCCCAGGAATCGGACACAAAACCGCCAAAAAAAGTCGGAATAAACTATATTGACACTCAATGGCTTAGATATAAGGACCCTGTAAACAACACAACCCTTTGGTATTTGGTAAGAGATTACGTTAAAATCGGAGCACAAAAGTATTACCTGGATGGTTCCTCCGTTAGAAATGCAGCAGCCGCTGCTGATACCCAAAGAGGCGGATTTAAAATTCAATTGACTTTTGACAGCGAAGGTGCCGATCTCTTTGGTAGAATAACATCTAATTTTGTGGGCGAACAACTTCCAATCGTTCTTGATGATGTAGTTCTGGTTGCGCCCGTTGTTCAAACGGCTATAAGAGATGGTCAAGCGGAAATTTCAGGGAGCTTTACCGCCCAAGAATCAATGGAATTGGCCGCTTTGATTAAAAGCGGTAACCTTCCAGCTGAACTTGTAAAACTTCAGGAAAGAACACTTGGACCCACTCTTGGAAAAGACATTATTCGTGCCAGCTTAATCGCCGGTTTGTTTGGACTGGGAATTGTACTGGTTTATATGATCATTGTTTACGGTTTATTCGGTATCGTTGCTGATATTGCTTTGTTATTCAACGCCACCCTCTTATTTGGTGTCATGGCCGGGGGAAACTTCATTCTAACCTTACCGGGTATAGCCGGTATTATCTTGACAATCGGTACAACCGTTGATGGAAATATCATCGTCCTTGAAAGAATCAAAGAGGAAATGAAAATGGGGAAGACTCCTTTAAATGCAATCTCTGGAGGCTTTTCCAAGTCATTCTCGACTATTCTTGACGCAAATATCACCACCATCCTGGCCGCTGTTGTTCTTTATTATCTGGGAACAGGTACTATAAAGGGATTTGCCACAACTTTGATTATCGGTATTCTTGGCAGTATGTTTACCACATTGGTAGTATCCCGCATTCTTTTGGATGCAATGTCCGGATCAATAAAAAACAAATGGCATAAACCCGAAGTTGAGGCAGGTGATAGCGTATGAGAAGGGAAATAGATTTTACAAGCAAGAGAAAGATGTTCTTAATCATCTCCGCTGTCCTAATCATCGTTTCGGTTATTTCCATGTTCACCAAGGGATTCAACTTTGGTGTAGATTTTGCCGGTGGTACCGATATTGTATTCTCCTCCAAAGAGGAACTGACGGTTGCCGAAATTCGTGAAAAGCTTACAGCTGTGGATGAAGATTTTGAATTGGCGAGAATTTCCAAAATGAGTGGTATTCAGTCAGATGAGGAAATTGCTTCCAGTTTTTCTGTTATCGTTCAGGATTTCTTCGATGCCGACCAAAAAGAGGCTTTCATTAATAATCTGTTAGATTTGAAGGTCCAATCATTTAATGCCGTTAGTGGCTTTGCCGCTGAAGAATTAAAGGAAAAATCCACGTGGATCGCCATCATCGCGTTGTCCATCATCTTGATATATATCACCATTCGATTCAAATTCTCATTTGGCCTTGGTGCAATTTTGGCTTTGGCACATGATGCCATCATCACATTGGGACTTTATTCACTCTTTTCCATTCCCTTTGATGTTTCTGTTATCGCGGCAATTTTGACATTGCTGGGTTATTCTTTGAACGATACCATCGTTGTATATGACAGAATCAGGGAAAATATGAAACGCTTTAGGAAAGATGATATTGAGAAAACAATCAATGGCAGTATTAATCAAGTGTTAGGGAGAACCATCAATACATCTTTGACCACATTTATCGTGGTATTCACCATGTTGTTGTTTGGTGGTTCCGGTTTACAGCCATTTGCCTTTGGTATGACGGTTGGTGTTATTGTTGGAACTTATTCCTCAATCTACTTAGCCAGCCCAATCTTGATTGGAATGCTGGGTAGAAAGAAAAGATAAACGATTTACATAACACAATAATCAAAAGGCTTCTCTTTCGTGAGGAGCCTTTTTTAATAGGAGGATTATGTTGATGCACAAGGCAACCAACAAAGATATCAAAGATATCATGGATTTTGTTTCATTGGAGCCGGAGTTTAATATTTTCACCATTGGCGATCTTGAAAGTTTCAGCTTGGATAATGATAAATGCCAAGTCTTTTTACATGCATCGAACAAGGAAATAAAGGCCGTCATTTTGCTGTATCACACTTATTTAACCCTGTACTTCAGGGATTTCAGTATAGAGTTGAATTCAGTCATAAATAAATTAGACGAATTACTCAAGAACGGGGCAACCGTTCTATCAGGCAAAAAAGAGGTCATTGAAACTGTTCAGGGGAAATTAGCCGCACAAATCAAATCCACCTCGGATGATTATTTCGCTAAATGTGAGGTGATAATTCCCATGAAGGATTTACCCATGGAAAAGGTTCAGTTTGCCACTGAAAAAGATGCCCGTGAAATCGTAGAACTTTTTGACAGAATTCCGGAATTTCATGGACACAATAGTATTGAAGAATACGCAGAAACATTAAAAGACGGTTCAAGAAAGACCACCATCTTGAAAATCAATGATCAAATCGTTTCCACGGCCTCTTCCACTGCAGAAACCAAGGATTTTGCCATGATCATCGGAGTAGCTACAGAACCAAATTCCCGTTTCAGAAGAAAAGGATACGCCTCAGCCTGTGTATCCAAATTGGTACAAGACTTGAACAGTCGTGGGAAAAGCGCCTGTTTGTTTTATGACAATCCTGCAGCAGGTTCTATATACAAAAAAATCGGGTTTAGAGATATGGGATTTTGGAAAATGCTACGCTTTTAATGAAAAAAGGTCTGGGGTTTTGGGTTTTCAGACCATAAACCCCTTCTGATTCTATCAACAATCAATCATAGACCTTAAAGATCAAACTGTCGGAAAATTCTCTCCCATATCGGTCCGTGTACTTCACTGTTATACTGTGTAAACCATTTCCCAAGTCTTGCGGTAAAGGTGCCATGAAAAGGTGTTCGCATAGTTTAGGAGCACCATAAGACAAGGCATCCCTGTAGACCTGCTGCGTATATGGATCATAAACTTCTTTCTTCTTCATTGCTGTAAATTCGGAACCGTCAACACTGAAAAATACATTGCTGTCATATCCGCTGTTGAAGACATTGGCATAGATATCGGTGTATTTCAACATTTTAGCCTTAACATTACCGCGAGGAGAAGAAATTCGGATTTGAAAATCATCATCATAATTTGCGGATTTATAAAGATGGGTATAGGTGTTGCCTTTAAAATTGAGTATATTATATCCATTCGGCACCCCATCACTTTGTAAGGAGTAAGGAAGACCCCGCTCATCAAAAGGTCCACCCCACCAGCATCCACATGCTGCCCCGCCAATGATGACGTGGACGGGTTTTGACCCTTTCCATCCGTCTTCTGCTGATAGAAAGACATTCTCAAGGGTATGTGTGTGACCGGCTAAAGCCAGTATCTTTTCTCTTCCCTCTAATATCTTATAGAGTTCTTTTCTGTCTTTCACATGATCCTTTCCCGGATTATCCACATTGGAAAAAAGTGGAATATGCATCGAAATGACAATTAAATGATCTTCCGGCACGTATTGCAAATCATTCTTCAACCATTTCAGTTGCAGATCCCCTATATTGCCAAAATACGAGTTATTTCCGGTGTATTCCACTGTATCAAGGACGACAAAATGCACCTGTCCATAATCAAAAGAATAAAACGGAGGTCCAAAGTGACTGATATAGGTATCAAGGCTATATTTATCCGATTCGGCAGCAAAATTCAGATCATGATTTCCGGGAACGTGATAAAGAGGAATATTGGACATCTTGCATACTTCCAAATAATAAGGATATAAGGAAACATCGTTATCCATGATATCACCAAGTACAATTGCAAACTGTTTATCTGAATCCACCAAGTCACAATAAATATCATCTCTGAGATAGTCAATTTGTTCTGCCGTTTTGGTTTGAGGATCGCCAATAGCGAGAATGTCAAAGTCATTTTTCACGGTACTTGAATAAAGCGGAAAATTCAAGGTCTCCGGTTTCTCACCAGTGGGTTTTATTCCGGGATATTTCAGTTCTGATGAGCCTTGGGGATAATGAATATAATAAAACTGAGGAATATTATAGTCATTGATCGCCGTCATATATCCATCCGGTTTTGTAATAAACACAACGCAATCATCCATTAACGGCAGTTCATAGTAACCCGCATCGCTTGTTACAACACAATCCAATCCATTTGAAACGACAACATCCTGAATTCCTATTTCCCCTTGATCCAAAACACCATTTTTGTTTTCGTCCAAATAAACATACCCTTTAAAGGAATCGCCAAGTAATAGTGTGGCAATGGCAATAAGCAAGCAAACAAGAACAACTTTTTTCATTCTCTCCCCCCTTATATTTTTCATTCAATAAAATAGCTTAAATAGCAATTTTAACTAAAAGAATTATATCATAGGATTGGTTTTTCTCATGTTTTTAATCAAATGAAACATCATCAGAACATATATTTCTGTGTTATAATAAATCTGAAATGTCATCTGGAGGGGAAAATCAATGGACAAATTAAAATTGATTTATGGGCTTCTTTTTTTAGTTTTGGGTGTTGTTGCATTGTTGGCCGCGATAAATGCCATTGAATTGAGTTGGGATTATTTTTGGCCTTTGTTTTTATTGATCCCCGGTCTAACCTTTGAATACAACTTTTTTTCAAAAAAAGGCAAACATTCAGGGGATCCCGGAATCCTTATCCCTGGAGGAATTCTAATAACCATCTCCATTCTCTTTTATATCAACATCTTTTTTGGATGGCACTTAATGGATCTCTTGTGGCCTGTGTTCATACTGGCGCCTGCTATTGGACTCTTCCAATTCTACCTCTTTGGCTCGCGAAACAAGGGTCTGTTGATTCCCGTCGGAATACTGACAGGAGTTGGGTTGTTTTCGTTGATTATTACCATGCTGAATATTGATTTCTTTATCTATATATTCTCAATCATTCTCATAGCAATTGGTGTTTACTTTATCTTCAAAGGTATAAAACGACCTGAATAAAGATTTTTAGGAGGTTATGAGATATTTATGAATGAAAATGAAGAACGCTTGACAGAAGAAGAAATGGAATTAATATTGGAAAAATACAGCCGGATCACCGGTAAATCCAGGTTGATTTTGGATTCAAATGAAAAACTTAAAAATATGGTTGAAGACTATAAAGAAAAGCATGGTGAAGATATACCGGATGCTGAGATTTTATTGGATTTTGTTCCATACCTTTTGGAAAAAATCGAAAAGGCACAAGAGGAATAAAAAACCAACAAATAATATTCCGGATTATTCGGTGATGTTAACGCCTTCTTTTTACTAAGAAGAACAAAAAACAGAAAAAATTAGAGTATTCATCAATATTAAAAGTTGAAGCAATGACTATTGATTGCCAGCGGGGCAGACCTGTTTGGCAATTTTTTTATAATCCATGTTTTCGCCTGTAACATTATAGCATTTATATTCATTTTCATGTTTTCATCCCTATTAAACTGAATAACTTTTTATTCTTGAGAAAAGTCATGTATAATTTACCGGCAGCAAAATCTGATAATAAGGTTGGGGAAATTGGACAAGATAATCGTCATAGGCGCAGGACCGGCGGGGTTGATGGCAGCTATAACCGCTGCTAAAAACGGGGGAACTGTATTATTATTTGAAAAGAATGCTCACCCTGCAAAAAAACTTTCCATTAGTGGAACAGGTCAGTGTAATTTTACTCATGATGGAGATATCGCTTTTTTTGCTCAGCATTACGGTGAAAAAGGGAAAATAGCTTCTCGTATTCTTAAACGATTCTCGAATGAAGATCTGATTAATTTTTTTAAGGATTTAGGATTGGAAATATACAGAAGAGAAGATGGAAAATATTTTCCAATAAGCATGAGAAGCAGTGATGTGATTGACTGTTTACTCTGTACTTACGATTTTTTAGGAGGAAAGTTGATTTTGAATGATCCGGTTATTTCCATTGAAAAAAAGGAGACCATTTTCCTGGTTAGCACAGAGAAAAAAAGGTATACAGCTAATAGTGTTATTTGTGCGACGGGAGGATACACTTATCCTAAAACGGGTTCTGATGGTCAGTTTTTTTCGATTATTGAAAATCTTAACCATCACATCGTCCCATTGGGTAAAGGACTGTCACCAATCATAACTCAAGATGAGGCTATTTTAATGCTTTCCGGTATATCCTTCAAGAATGCTGGGTTGCTGTTTAGAACAAAAAAAGGAAAACAATTGAATCCACGCGGCGAATTACTGATCACCCACCGAGGATTTTCTGGTCCCCTTATCCTGGATAATTCCCGCTACTTTGAAAAAGGGATGAAAATATATTTGAATTTTACACCTTTCCAGGACAAAGAAATGTTGAAAAAAAACATGCTCGACTATTCAGAAAAGCATGGGAAAAAAAGCCTTGCTGCTTTCTTTACAGATCACACAATTCCAAAACGGATGGTTAATACCCTCTTTAATATGGCTAAGATTGATAAAGACATTCCCCTTTCCAATCTTACGGCAGAAGACAGAAAAAAGCTTTCAAAAATATTCGCTGAGTATCCAACAACAATACAAGAAATGGGATCAATCAATAACTCAATGGTAACTACTGGAGGCATAGCCTTGAGCGAAATAAAACTCTCCACAATGGAATCAAAGATTATTAATGCTCTTTATTTTTGTGGTGAAATGATTGATATAGATGGAGATACAGGAGGTTATAATATTCAAATGGCTTTTTCTACGGGCTTCATTGCAGGTCTTGCAGCTTCTCGTAGAGGTTAAAGGTTACTTTCATATGAATTATTATTCTATATCAATAAAGAAGGAATAACTCTTTTCTCATGATATAATGATACGAAAAAAGGAAGGAGAAAATATGAAACAAACCCTTTACAGAAAATACCGACCGGGTCAATTTTCAGAACTTGCAGGCCAAGATCATATTAAGCGCCTCTTTTCAAAATCGCTTATTGACAACAGTTATTCTCATGCCTACATTTTTGCCGGACCCAGAGGTACAGGTAAAACCACTGTCGCTAGAATCATCGCCAAAAGATTAAATTGTCTTCACCCCAAAGAAAATGAACCTTGTAACGAATGTGATCAATGCATCGCGATCAATGAAAGCTCTCACATCGATGTCATCGAAATGGATGCCGCATCAAACAGGGGAATAGATGATTTTCGAGCAATCCGGGATCGAGTGGCGTACAAACCGGCACAGGGAAAAGTGAAGGTCTACATTATCGATGAAGTCCATATGTTAACCAATGAAGCATTTAATGCCATCTTAAAAACTCTGGAAGAACCTCCTGAGCATGTAGTCTTTATACTGGCTACTACCAATCCTGAAAAGATACCTGAAACGATCATTTCAAGATGTCAAATCATACCTTTTAGGAATATGACGGTCAATACTATTATCATTCATTTGCAAATGATTACCCAAAAAGAAGGCTACAAGGTAGAAGACGATGTATTTTCATACATAGCAAAAAGGGCAAAAGGAAGCATGAGAGATGCTATTGTGTTACTTGAACAAATCTTAAGATTCCTCCCAAAAGATGAAGTGATTCAAAAAAAAGACATTTTACAGGTTTTAGGTGGAGTTGATGAAGAACAGTACCATCGGGTGATAACAATGATTCAACAAAATCAGACTCAAAACATCATTGACTTTACCGAAAACTTATATAACAACGGAATCAATTTTGAAGTCTTTTTGGACGGGCTTATTGACTATATCCTCCTACATATAGCACAAACAAAAGAACCCTCTCTACAAAAATTGAATTTGGGAATTGCAAAAAAGTCTTCAGAGATGATTAAACAAATCAAGTATTCGGATAATCCGAATATAATCTTTGCAATTGAATTTCTGAGTTTTGCAGAAACTCATACCTTAAATAAACAAATGGAAAATACTCGAAAAAAAGATGAACCTAAAAAAGTGGTACAAACACAACAAATTCAAAAAACACTTGTTCCAGGCCCACATGATGAAAAGGCAACACTGCACACAAAGCAGACAACTACGGCTTTAGAGGATCATACGCTGAACAGCGAGATGTTAAAAGAGATTAAATCGTCTGATATTGACCTATATGTGGCCTTATTATACTTAAAATGCGAAGAAACTTCCGAGGGAATTATTAAAATATATAAAAACAACACACATCCTCTTTCAAATGATGTTGTTGAACTGAAAGAGAAAATATTGAGGGATTATTTCAATAAATATTCAAAAAAAATCGAAATCGTTGAAGATAAAGAAGAACCACTTCGTCAAATAAAGCAAGAAAATGAAAAGGTTCAACAAGAGAAAATACCACAAGAAGTAAGAGGAATTTATGATAAGTTGAAGAAATTATTCCCTGAAAGTGATATTATCATAAAAGATAATCAAGCATAAAGAAAGGAGAGATCTTATTTTGGCTAAAAAGATGAGAAGTTTCGGGGGTAAGAGTTTTCGAAAACCTTCCGCATCCGGACAACCTAAAATGAACCAACTGATACAAAAAGCGCAACAAGCTCAAGAAGAACTGCAAAAGAAGGAAGATGAATTTAAACAACAGGAATTTGAATTTTCAGTTGGAGGCGGTGCTCTAAAGTTAAAAATGAATGGAGATAATACTGTATCAACGATTGACTTCGACGAAGAATTACTGGAAGAACCCGATGATTTTAAAGATTTGATTATTGCCGCATTCAACCAAGGTATAGAAGAAGTGGCAAAAAAGAAAGAAGAGTTTATGGGAGACGTTGGCGGTAACCTGGGATTGGGAGATCTTGGTTTTTAATTTCTATTATGATATAATACCTGTGAAAAATTACACAAACAATATCTGGAGGTGTTAGTGAATGGCTAACGTAAAAATTGCAATTAATGGTTTTGGAAGAATTGGCAGAGTTGTATTCAGAGAAATGATGAAAAGAGGTGGCTACGATGTCGTTGCAATTAATGATTTGACAGACGCAAAAACGCTCGCCCATCTACTCAAATACGATTCTGTACATGGTAGATTTAACGGCACTGTAGATTCTAAAGATGACGCCATTGTAGTAAATGGAAAAGAAATAAAAGTGACGGCAATCAAAAATCCGGCAGAGATTCCTCATAAAGAAAATAACATTGACATCGTAATAGAGTCAACCGGTGTTTTCAAGAACAAGGAACAATGCCAGGGCCATCTTGATGCTGGCGCAAAGAAGGTCATCATAACAGCTCCTGCAAAAGGTGCCGTTGATGCTACAGTGGTTCTTGGTGTGAATGATGATGTGATTAAACCGGAAATGACCGTTGTATCAAATGCATCCTGTACAACGAATTCAATCGCTCCTACCATCAAAGTCCTCAATGATAAATTTGGCGTGATTAACGGATTCCTCACGACCATTCACGCTTATACATCAACACAAGAAGTCATGGATGTACCCGGAAAAGATTTCAGAAGAATGAGGGCTGCAGCAGTTAACAGTATTCCTACAACAACAGGGGCAGCAAAGGCTGTAGGACTTGTTTTACCTGAACTCAAAGGAAAACTGGACGGAATCGCCGTTAGAGTTCCTGTCGTTGACGGCTCTTTTACAGATCTGACCGTCAACCTGAAAAAGGGTACTTCTGTTGAAGAAGTCAATTCAGTAATTAAAGAGGCAGCAGCTAATGAAATGAAAGGTGTTCTTGAATACACAGAAGAAGAAATCGTCAGTTCAGATGTCATTGGTTCCACAACAGCGGGTATCTTTGACGCAGGACAAACAAGAGTCATAGAAGGTACTTTGTTAAAGGTTGCCTGCTGGTATGACAATGAATACGGTTATAGCTGTATGGTTGTTAATTTGGTAGACAAGCTTGAAAAAATGCTTTAAAAAGGAAAGATAATCAAATAATATAAAGAACAAGTAAAAGGCACAGGCTTCCTGTGCCTTTTCTACAACAAAAGAAAGAAAAGGGAGGTTTATTATGGAAAAATTAACAATAAGAGATGTAAAACTTGATGGAAAAAGATGTTTGATGCGAGTTGATTTCAACGTACCTTTGGATAAACAAACAAATGAAGTAACCGATGACAACCGAATCAGAGGTGCAATACCCACCATTCAATACGCCCTGGATCATGGAGCAAAGGTTATATTAATGTCTCATTTAGGCAGACCAAAGGGTGAAAGAAAACCTGAATTTTCTTTGAAACCGGTGGCCGATCGTTTGGCAGAACTTCTGGGACAGGAAGTCTTTTTTGTAAATAATCTCATTGGAGAAGACGTAACTCAAGCAGTCAATGGTCTTCAGAACGGACAAGTCCTTTTACTTGAAAATACGCGATTTGAAAAGGGTGAAAAAAAGAACGATCCCGAACTGTCCAAACAGTTGGCAGAATTGGGCGACGTACACGTTAACGATGCCTTTGGAACGGCTCACAGGGCACATGCATCCAATGTGGGTGTGGCTGATTATCTCGTCTCTGTCTCAGGTTTTCTGTTGGAGAAGGAAATTGAATTTCTCGGGAATGTTGTTGAAAATCCTGAAAAACCATATGTTGCCATTCTCGGTGGTGCAAAGGTTTCCGATAAAATTGGTGTGATAGAAAATCTAATTACCAAAGCGGATAAACTCATCATCGGCGGAGCCATGATGTTTACTTTTTGGAAGGCAAAGGGGTATGAAACCGGAAATTCTTTGGTGGAAGAGGATAAAGTCGATCTGGCTAAAGAATTAATGGAAAGAGCAGAAAAACATGGCGTGGAATTGATCCTCCCAGTTGACGCATTGGTAGCCGAAAAGATGGAAAAAGGTGTTCAAACAAAAACGGTAAGTGCCCAAGAAGGTGTTCCCGAAGGAATGATGGGATTAGATATAGGCGAAGCATCCATCAAGTTGTTTAAAGATGCATTGAAAGATGCCAAAACCGTTATCTGGAACGGCCCTATGGGTGTCTTTGAAATAGAAGATTTTGCCAAGGGTACTGAAAGTATCGCAAAAACACTGTCTGAAATGAAGGATGCCAAAACCGTTATCGGTGGCGGAGACAGTGCGGCAGCCATTGCAAAATTCGGTTTAAAGGATAAAGTCACTCATGTCTCTACAGGTGGTGGCGCTTCCCTTGAAATGCTGGAAGGAAAAGAACTCCCCGGTGTATCCAGCTTGGCCGACAAAAAAAAACGACAGGTAGTGGTAGCCGGAAATTGGAAGATGAATAAAACACCCAGTGAATCAATGGTCTTTGCCAGAACACTGTTAAACCATATCACACCAAAAACCGATCAGGTTGAAATCGTTGTTTGTCCTACTTATGTAGCTCTTTCAGATGTTCAGAATGTGCTGTGCGGAACCACAATTGAAGTAGGCGCACAGAATATGTACCCTAAAGTCAACGGAGCCTTTACCGGAGAAATTTCACCGACCATGTTGAACGATTTGAAAGTCAAATACGCCATCATCGGTCACAGTGAAAGAAGGGCCATATTCAATGAAAGCAATGAACTTATTAATCAAAAGGTCAGATTTTCACTGGAGCACCAATTAATCCCAATATTCTGTCTTGGGGAGGTATTGGAAGAAAGAGAATCAGGTAAAACCTTTGAAGTTCTGGAAAAACAACTTAAAGAGGGGTTAAAGGATATCGGACCTGATGAAATGAAGAAAACGATCGTAGCCTATGAACCTGTTTGGGCGATTGGAACCGGAAAAGTGGCCACCAATCAACAGGCACAAGAGGCAATTCACTTCATTAGGGAAGAACTAAGTAAAATGTATGATCCATCAGTCGCCAACGAAGTCAGGATTCTTTACGGTGGAAGTATCAAACCGGAAAACTTCACCGGCATATTGGCACAAAAGGATATTGACGGAGGACTTGTTGGAGGCGCATCCTTAAAAGAAAGCTTTGTAGAATTAGTTGAAATCGCTCAACAGATGACAAAATAAAAATATTCTTTAAGATCTGGCGGGGAAACCCGCCTTTTTTCTTATAAAAATTATTCTTGTTTGCGCTGAAATCCATTCCCTTTGATAATCAAGCTGATCTAAACTGCTTTTCATTTCGTAAAGATGTGTCCATTTATGTCAATTAAAGGACATAGTTAATCAAAACCCTGATATCATTCAAGGATAACTCAATACAAGTGTTATAATAGTTCAAAGCAATCATAAGGGGGATTTATGTTATGTGCGGAATATTTGGTATTGTGGGGAAAAAACACCGATTGGGAGAATTGATTGATGGCTTAAAAAAGCTTGAATACAGGGGATACGATTCTGCAGGCATCGCTTACGTTGCAAATGGACGGGTGGATGTGGCAAAACAATCCGGAAGAGTGGCCGTGCTGGAAAAAATGTACGAAGATAGAACTTCAACCTTTATCAACGTGGGGATCGCCCATACCAGATGGGCCACTCACGGTAATCCAAATGATATTAACGCCCATCCTCATACGGATTGTACGGGAAGAATTGCTGTAGTTCACAATGGAATCATTGAAAATTTCAACGAATTAAAACAACAACTCATCGACTCAGGACATTTTTTTAAATCGGATACAGATACAGAGATCATCGCTCATTTGATTGAAGAGTACTATGGAGGAGATATTTTTGATGCCGTAAAGAAGGCCATCAAAAGGCTACGAGGTGCTTTTGCAATTGGAGTTGTTTCTGCTGATGAGCCGGATAAGCTTGTTGCTGCAAGGGAAGGAAGTCCCTTGATTGTGGGAAAAACTGAAGGAGGCGGAATTATAGCCTCAGATATTACACCCATTTTGAAGTATACAAAAGAAATGTACTTTGTGGATGATGGTGACATCATTGAGATTAATTTAAATGAGGTACGTTTTGAAGATTACTATGGAAAAAGGCGGCAAAAAGAACCTCAAAGAATCGATTGGGAAGAAACCGCTGCTGAGAAATCAGGATACAAATTCTTCATGGAAAAGGAAATTACCGAAGAACCGGATGTAATCAAGAAAGCTCTAACGGGAAGAATTTCAGAAGGTAAAATCCGTTTGGATGAAATCTCAGAATGGCAAGAGTTGCTCAAAAAGATCAAGACCATAAAGGTTATCGCTGCGGGAACAAGCTATCATTCAGGCATGGTTTTCAAATACTTCTTAAACGAATTACTGCCCATTTCCGTTGAAGTGGAAATTTCATCTGAGTTTAGATATATGAGACAATGGGAATATGACGATGAAACACTGTTCGTTTTTATTTCGCAATCCGGTGAAACACTGGATACTTTGGAAAGTCTCCGTCTTGTAAAGCGACTGGGAGGGAAGACACTTGCCATATCAAACGTAGTAGGGTCAACGATCACAAGAGAAGCTGAAAAGACCATTTTTATCAATGCCGGACCTGAAATTGGTGTAGCTTCTACTAAAGCCTATGTGGGACAGTTAATCGTTCTTTATTTATTGGGAGCAACCATTTGTCAGGCAAAAAATTGTTCTTTAGAGACAACTTTTTTTCAAGACCTGCAGAGAATGCCTCAGCTCTATGAAAATGCCTTAAAGCAAAGTGATGAAATAAGAGAAATCGCAAAAAAATACGCTCATTTTCTTCACTTTATGTATATAGGCAGGAAAGGGAATTACCCCACTGCCATGGAAGGTGCATTAAAATTAAAAGAAATCTCATACATCAACGCCACCTGTTATGCAGGTGGGGAATTGAAACATGGACCTATCGCTTTGCTCGATAGTGAATTTCCTGTCTTCGTCATCATTCCTAAGGATGATCTTTATCAAAAAATGAAAAGCAATGTCATAGAAACAAGAGCCAGAAACGCCAGATGCATTTCACTGACAACAAATGACAACCATGAAGCAAAAACCTTTTCAGATGATGTAATTTATATCCCCCATTGTTCAGATCACTTGTTACCTCTTTTATGTGCCCCATATATCCAGCTTTTTGCCTATCATATTGCTGATATACGAGGACTTGATGTTGACAAGCCCAGAAATTTGGCAAAAAGCGTTACGGTTGAATAAAAGACTGAAACCAGGCATCTGACTAAGTCAGATGCCTGGTTTCAGTTCCCCTTCAATGATCGTATTTACAATTTCCCATTCACTTATGAGTTTTTGATAATTTTCTTTGACTTTGTTGATATCATCTGATTCCGTTTCAATTAACTTTGCTATTTCTCCAAATTTCATGAGAGAGATTTCAA
>JASUTC010000033.1 GCA_030445775.1 Thermotogaceae bacterium
AAATAAACGTAATCAGGTGCCTGGCCAATGGATTGAACAACCATATCCGCTTCGACTTCTATTTTATTTGATTCATCGTATTTTGGATTAAATCTCCCGTCTTCATCAAAGATGCTGAGCACTTTCTTGAATCGGACTTTTTTCAGTTCACCGTTTTCAACAACAATTTCTTCAGGTCCCCATCCCGGATGCAGGATGACGCCTTCTTCCTGACCTTCATCTTTTTCCTCGAAGTCAGCCGGCATTTCATCGAATGTTCTTTCCAATGCCAGAGCATGCACTTCGGACTGACCATATTCAATGTTTTGCAACCTGACCATGGATCTAGCAACATCCAAGGCCACATTTCCCCCACCGATAACTACAAGTTTTTTGGGGATGAAAGGTTTTTCTCCTCCACGAACGTAAACTTTCATCTTTTCAAGGATTTCCATGGCGGAGTTAACATGTTCATGGTCCGATCCGGGAATGGGCAACTTGCGCCCCTTGGTAAACCCGGTAGAGATAAAGACCGCATCGAATGTCTTTTTTAATTCTGCTAATTGGACATCACGGCCAACTTTTGTATTCGTTTTGAATTGAACACCTAATTTTTGTATATATTTCAGATCCTGCTCAAAGGCCTCATCCGGTAATCGATAAGAAGGACCTCCGTAATTCAGTACACCTCCCATACGACTCTTTTCCTCATAGATAGTTATCTCGTATCCCATCAAACTTAAATAATAGGCAGCTGAAAGTCCCGCCGGACCTCCACCAACGATTGCAACCTTCTTGTTGGCATGTTTGATAATCTCAGGTTCGAGAATTTCCATATACTTTTCTCTCGGAACGTTGTCAACGATGTAACGCTTGAGCCATCGGATTGAAACAGCTTCCCCACGTTGAGCAATGGTACAGACTGTTTCACACTTGTGCGTACACATCCTGCCGCAAACAGCGGGAAGGGGGTTCGTTTTATAAAGGTCCTTCAAACCCTGATTCATATCGTCGTTGTAAACATCCCTGATGTAATCGGGAATATCCATGTTTGCTGGGCAGGTTTTTGTACAAATACCACAATCCACACACCTGGCTGCCTCTTTTTGCGCCTGTTCTTTTGAAAATCCCTTGACGATTTCAATGAAAGAATCCTTTCTCTGCTCAGTTGACAGAATCTCCATTTCAATTCTTTCCAAATCCAAGAGTTCAGAGACCTCATCCCGTTTATAACCCTCGGGGTATTCAATTTTATGAATGCCATCCTCTTTTGGAACAAAATAGAATTGATTGGGATCGGGGTCGATGTGAATGTATTCTTTTGACATGCCCAAAGAGTTGGTGGTACATATGTCAACACAGAGTCCACAAAAGGAACATCTGCCATAATCTATAACAGGTCTTTCGGGCTTTGAACCTTCCTCGTCTGGTAACTCCAGGAATTCAGTCATTTTGATGGCATCTGTTGGACAGACCCTGGAACAAGTCCCACAGCCGATACATTTTTCCCAGTCGTTTGTGTGAAACCCCCGATAACGATCAGCTGCTTCTCTTGGATTTTTGAATATTTGATCCATTTCTATGGTTACCGGTTTTTTCGTCAAATACTTCCACGCTTTGGCCGGTGAGAAAAAACTTTTTTTAGACATCATTCATCACCTCTGATTATCTGTCGATTTCGGGAGCACAAACGCCCATTGTATCCATCCAAATAGCAGCATCTTCAATTCGATGACCGGGTAAATACTTCTCAACACCCAGCAAGCCCTGAGGATAAGATGCCCCCCGAACCGCTACACGATAAGGTTGATCTGAACCATCTGAAACAATGTAATAGCCGTATTCACCCCTGGTACACTCGATATGACTGTAGACTTGCCCGGCGGGTATCCGCCATCTCAACGCACTTCCCCTTGAAACATTTGTTCTAACGTCTCCTTGGGGCATCTTCTCCAATACCTGCCTGATGATCCTGACACTTTGAATGATTTCCTTGTATTTTAACGTCAGTCGTGTGTAGGCATCCGAGTAAGTGGCCGTGGGCACCTGGAACTCAATCTGATCGTATCTGGCGTAGGGATCGATTTTGCGGATATCATATGGTTTTCCCGTTGCCGAGCGCATCCCAATGCCTGTTACCCCCAGTTCCCAAACGACTTCCTCGGGAAGCATAATCTCGTCTTTGGTTCGTTTGATAATCATGGGGTTGTTTAAAATAAGGTCCTCATATTCAGGCATTCGCCCTTCCAGATAATCCAAGAACCCACTGATTTTCTCTTCTATTCCCTCCGGAAGATCTTTTCTTACCCCTCCGGGCACGATATACATATGATAAACTCTTGCTCCAGAAATGGCTTCGAAGATATCAAGGATCAAATCACGATCTGCTATGGCCCAGTTGGGGCCGGTATAAAGGCCTGTGGGGCCACCGATTCCTCCCAAGGACATGAGATGATTGGCAATTCTGGCTAATTCCAAAATCAGCATTCTAATCCAGTGGGCACGCTCGGGAATTTCCACCTTTGCCAATGCTTCTACACCCATGGCGTATACCATTTCGTTGATATCCGGTTCAGGGACGCAGATTCGTGGGATTAATGCCAGGTTGTTCATCCACAGTCTTCTTTCCATGAGCTTTTCAAAACCTCTGTGCAACATCCCGGGTAATGGCCGTGTTCTGAGAATCTTGTCACCCTCAACGTACATATGTACGGAAAAATTACCGTGCATCCCCGGATGATTGGGCCCCAGATAAAGTTTCAGGTCTTTAGCCATTGTTATCACCTGCATCCGTCTTGAAATCGACTTTGTATTCCCTGTCAGGATACTTTCTTTGACTATATGCCAGAGGGTCAAAATCCTTTTTCATTGGTGGGATATCATCCCAAATCTCCAAAAACAATGGTTTTTCTGATTCCGGATTCCCCTCAAAAGACACCCCAAAGAATTCATGCACATCCCGTTCGTAATATTGAGCCCCTGGATAAATTGGGGTGATGGTTTTAAATACTGGTTGATCTCTATTAATAGTCGTTCTGACAATTATAGTGATCCCGTTATCCCAGTTCATGAACGTGTAGGCAAGCTGAAATTCATTCCGGTCTATCCAGTCGATACAGGTGATTAATGTCAATTGTTTCCAACCCTCATGCTTCAAATAGAGCAGTAAATTTAAAAATTCCTTCTTGTCAATATCCACTGCCAATTGTTTTTTTACAAGACTTTCGTGGTGATCGAGTTTAAATCTCTCTTTAAGATTATCGATAACCATTTCGATATTATTCATGGAATTCATCCTTTACATACACCTCCCCCAAAGATCTGATCTGATTGGGACTGTAATAATCCTCATAATGCCTTTGATACTTTTTCCAACCGGTTGCCTCACCTTTTTTGATCATATCCATCAGTTTTTTAAATCCATTCATGACTGCCTCCGGCCTGGGCATACAACCGGCAATGTAAAGATCCACCGGCAGATAATAATCAAGTTTGTTGATGGTTGCATACGAATCATAATAAATCCCACCGTTGAGGGTGCAAGACCCAAAGCCAACCACGTATTTTGGTTCCATCATCTGTTCGTAGGTATAGATGACACGCCTGAGTGTCTTGACGGATAAATAACCTGTAATGAGCAGAACATCTGCCTGACGGGGTGTCGCCATGGGGCCCATGCCAATGCGTTCCATATCGAATCGGGATGTCATCGTCGGGGGAAGCTCAACCGCTCCACAACCGGTACAATAATGAAGCATCCATAAAGAATTGCCTCGAAAGACATTTTTCAGCTTGTCCCAAAAGGTGATGGTATCGTTCAAATCCCCATCATTCAAATTTATTTCATTAAAATCATTGTTCATAGCCATATTTCCACCCCCAGACCTGTAAAGATAACAACAGCGGCTTGTATGAGTGATAAAGCGAGTGGGACCTTATAAAAATGATACACCACCTGTTCGATCTTAAACCGGCCCAGCACTGCTGAGATAATGGTTGCAAACAAATAGACTGCAGCGTATTTGATGAGATAGGCAACAATTCCCCCGCCTCCCAGAAACAGATTGACGAATAAGCCGACTTCTATGAATACGGCAAATTCGTGTTGCAGCATCAACATCCCCAGATGTTTACCCCCATATTCCACCAATGGACCGGAAGCAATTTCTGCCGGTGCGATGGGCGTATCATAAGGCTTTTTAGCCAGCATCCCCATCAGAGAAATGAATCCCACAATCGCCCCTAGGGGCATTCTAAGGAGATGCCAGTTCAAAAATCCTCCCGCCTGCACCTCAACAAGTGCGGATATTGAGGAGGTCCCATAACCAAAGATCATGCCAAATACCACGATCATGAAGGGAACTTCATAGCCGACCATCTGTGTCAACGCACGCATGACACCAATGGATGCCCAGGGATTTCCGGAACCGACTGCACTCATGGCCATACCCAATGAACCCACTGCCAACAAATAGATGATGACAAAGAAATTATCCAAACCGTTAAAGGCTACAATTCCCGAAAATGGTAAAAAGACAACCGTTGCCATTGTCCCTCCCAGAGTCATCATAGCCCCAAAATCATAGATAAAACCATGGCTGATGGAAGACTTAGAGAACGCCTTGAAAATGTCCATAAAGGTCTGATACCATCTGGGCCCCACACGTCGTTGTACTTTGGCGGTTACTTTTCTCTGAAAACCTTCCAATGTAACCTGCCATAAGAAGGCAATCACGATTAACATCAATCCAATTAGATAACTCATACTTTATCACCCCAAAAATAGACCAACGTAAAGAATAACATGATCCAGAAGATGGAAAATGAAACACTCTTGGCAAAAAACATGGTTTTTACCATTTCACCAAATTCTTTGACCCTTAAAGCAACGGCATCAAAGAAGAGTTCCACACGCTTTTTGTTTCCATAATTATTTTCAAAGGTTGCGTAATAGTTTTTCGCATAGTGATAATGATCCGGATCGTAGATAAATTCACCGGACGTATAGGTATTCATTTGATCCACCGGTTTGGCTTTTGGACTGATAAAAAACAAAATCGCAGCCAGCATAAATCCACCACCGAAGACCAGAGTAATCACCAGAGAATCCCACATACCGGTAGCCGCAATGATTTTCGTTCCCTCGATCTCCACACCCTTTAAGCCAACACTCTCCTGTATCTTTGAAATGTATGCCAGGATTCGACCGGGAAAGATTCCATAAAAAATCGTTAAAAAGGACATGATGATAAGTGGAATTTGCATCATCCAGGGGACTTCTTTGACATCCTTGTGCTTAGGGGATAGCTGTCCTAAAAAAGCTGCCGACAAGGGGCGGAAAACGTATAAAAAGCTGCCGATGCTTCCGAAAAATGCCGCCAAAGCGATAAACATCATCCCATTTGATGCAAGTCCCTGAAAGATAAGCCATTTGGAAGCAAAACCACTCATTGGGGGAATCCCTGCCAATGAGATTATCGCAATCAGATAGGCTGCAAAGGTTAAGGGCATCCGTTTGATCAACCCGCCCAGTTCAGACATTTTGGTTGTTCCTGTTCTGTAGGCAATTGCGGCAAACGAGAGAAACATGGCACCTGAAGCCATTGCATGGTTGAACACGTGCATCATACCGCCTGCAAAACCCACCTGATCGTTAAGCATCAAACCGATGATGATGTAACCGGAGTTACTCACCGTGGAATAAGCGATAAGCTTCTTCGCATCTTCCTGTTTGATTGCCATGAGCGTTCCCACAACGATACTGACAGCGCCCAATAACATGATGAGATAATTCTCAAACGGAACCCCCATCAACTGTAAATCACCGGCAAGGATTTTAAATGAAGGAATAACCGTAGCGGTGATCAATGCAATGAATCCTCCAACTTTCACCAAACCTCCGGATAATACCGGTGAAAAGGTATGAGGAGCACTTCCATGTGCTGCCGGGAGCCAGGTATGGAACGGGAAAATTCCCAGTTTTGTTAAACCGGCGACTATCATGGTGAAAAAAACGAAACGATAGGTATTTGGCGCTTGTGACATGGCCTCTGAAACCGCTTGAATATCAAAAGAACCGACCGAGTGATATAAATAGAATATTGCGTAAAGCATTGCAAAGGACCCAATGGAACTAATTGTGTAGTATATGACCGGTGTTTTCCTGGATTTTCCCATGGGAATAATGAAAAGGGAAGACCAGACTACGATTTCATAAAAGATAAACAGGGTTAGAAAATCTTTTGCATAGAACACACCGACTGTTCCGACCATTGACACCATAAAGAGCATATTATAAGCAGCAGGATTCACCATTTTTTTCATCCAATAGGGATTGAAAAACGACACAAGGAAATAGGTCAAGGTTAAAACAATGGCAAAATACCAAGCGTAATGGGAGGTCATGAATGTAAGTTCGAATTCTCCAAAATGAATCAACGAAAAGACTTCACCTGCACTGTTTTGAAAACCAAAGATAACAAACAACAGATAACCTGAAAAGAGAACCGTCAGGAATGCACCGAGTTTTTTGTTGAGCTTCGTCAATAGATAAACAAGCAAGGAGCTGATCATACCCTGTGCTATTAAGCTGTTTATAGTCATTTAAATCCCTCCCAGTACTGTTGACAGATAGGTAGCGGCATCACTTAAACTGTCTGCTGCCTTAGCGATGTTCTCTGTGAGAAAGTCGGGAATAATCCCCGATACGACAAATATAATACCGATCAGCACGGCTATTAGTGAAAGAGAAAAGCCGTTTTTAATGACAAATTGACTTTGAGCCAATTCAGATGATTCCTGGCCTTCCTCTCCGGGATTCCAGAGCTTAACCAAAAGCCGGATATAATAAATGCCTTCAATAATACTGCCGAGAATAATCAATGCTGGAATCCACATATTCAATGCAAAAGCCGATTGGAGCATATTAATTTTGGCATAAAAACCAAAGAACAGGGGCAACCCAATCAACGAAAGCGTTGCAACGGTAAACCCGAAACCCATCATCACGTTCTTTCTGAACAGACCGGACATATTGTTGATTGTATCATCACCGTTGGATTTGTATGCCTTGGTTGCATAGGAAAACAGGATCGTTTTGGCGAATGCGTTATTAATCAGTTGTATGAGAGCAGCGTAAAAACCTCCGATCATAAACATGGTAATGATGAGTCCTGCCTGACCGATACTTGAAAAAGTTAGAAGTTCTCTTAGCTTTTTTGAAGCCATTGCCGATGTTTCAGCAAATATAAAAGTGATCAACCCTAATGCGATAAAGGCGAAGATAAGTGTTGAGTCCGGGACAAGAATTTGACCAAAAATTCTTCCGAAAACGGCTATTGCACCGGTAGCAAACACCGTTGAAAACAACGGGCCGGTCAATGGGGTGGTATTACCGTAAATCCCTTTAACCCAGGCGTTGAAAGGTAACAGTTTTGCCTCAACTCCCAATCCGGCAAAGACAAAGGTTAAACTGATTATCTTAACGCTACCGGAAACATTGGGAAACTGTTGAGAGATGTCTGCCATATTAAGCGTGCCCAGAGTCCCATACAAGACCATGATGCCAAATAAATATAAACTGGATCCCAGTGTCCCCAAGACCAGATATTTAAAAACCGAATAATACTTATCACTTGAAGCGGCCAGGATATATCCGCTGATGGTAATGATCTCCAAGAAAACAAACAAATTGAACAAATCCCCGGTCATAACCAACCCGTTTATTCCGGCCAGTATCACCATGAGAATGGTTTTATTCTTTTTAAGTTCCCACATACCACTGAGCAACGTGAGAAAGAAGAGAAGGTTGATGACAATAATGATGATGAAAGAATAGTCGTCAATCATGAGATTGATCCCAAAGGGCGGTTTCCAACCTCCTATCATAAACATACCCTTTTGAAGGAAAAAACCGGAAATAGCGGTAAATATGGAAACCCCAAACAATAACACCCAAGATAACTTTTGAATGAAAACAGAGATAAACGCAGCCAACAAGGGAATGGCAATTAGAAGGACAGGATTAATCATCGTTCTCACCCCTTATTTCATCGATCTCATAGGTTCCGTATGTTTTATAGATATTTCGAGCTAACATGAGCGCAACGGCAGTCACGCCCAAACCGATAACAATTGCCGTTAAAACAATGGCTTGTGGGAGCGGGTCAACATAGTTGCCCTCATTGCCAAAAAGTATGATAGGAGCCTTCGCTTCTTTGATATAACCGGTTGATATGATAAAGAGATTAAGTCCCAGTTCCATGATATTCAGTGAAATAATCATTTTAAGAATATTCTTTTGCGATAGTAGTCCGTAAATACCGACAAACATCAATGCAATGTATAAATATTGACTCATTCTTCAACCTCCCCTATAAAAAAATCTCCCAATATATTAGAAACCTCGGAACCAACCTTTAGCCCAACTAAAACATAAAGAACGGGTACGATACCTGCCGAAAGGAGTTGCCCTATTTCGCCATTGGGAAGGAAATTGTAAAGAAAATAACCGCCGGTTGACAGACCCACCAGACCAACAATCATAATCAGGCTTCCAGCTAACCCTTCCAATACCTTAAAGGCTGCAATCCTGGTTCTGAATTTATCATCACTCAAGTACATCAGCAGGAAGGCCGAACCGATCATCGCCCCCCCGGGAAATCCGCCGCCAGGCGTTAGATGACCGTGGACAAAGATATAAATACCGCTTATCAGGATAATGCCAACAATAATCTTCATACCCTGATTGATAATAAACCCCGGTTTGTAGCGGAATGTCACTTTTTTCCTGAGCACACCACCCAATAACGCCACACCCAAAGCAGAAACGAAAAGAACGGTTACTTCTCCCATTGTGTCAAAACCTCTGTAATTAACAACGATGGAAGTTACAATATTGGCTGATCCCGTTTCCGGTTGAACTCTTTGAGGATCGACTGTTTTATTGACAAATTCTTTAGACACAGTTTCTTCCAATGACTTTTCTCCAAACGCTTTAAAATCGGAATCCCCACTGTAAAGATTTGTAAAAACAAATAAAGCCACAGCAACGGTGAGTAAGATAGCGATAATCTTCTTCATTTCTTATCACCCGCTTTTTTGTCCTGCATAAGGGTGATAATAAACAAAAAAGTAACCAGACCGGATCCGATAACAGCCTCAGTAATGGCAACATCGGGTGCTTTCATAATGATAAAGGAAAGGACAGAGAGTAACGACAACAGTGATAGATAAACGACTGAGTTGATTAATTTCTTTGATTCAACGGCTAAAATGCCAAATACTATGATTAAAGCCCCTGTTATCACTCCAATAATTTCAATCATCGTCATCATCTCCATTCAACAACAATTTGAGATCATCTTTTTTTGTCTTAGTTTTAACTTTTGCTAAATAGGCTGATCGTGCGAGTGTGGAACTGCTCACGGGGTTAGTAATGGTTAAAAAGACAATGATCAGCAAGATTTTTAACATCCATTCCGGATGCAGCATCCCTACGCCAAATAGCAATGAGATTGTTCCTAAAGTAGTGGCTTTTGTTCCGGCCTGGAGACGATTGAAAACATCCGGCATTCGAAACATGCCAAGCCCGCCAAGTGCGTAAAAAGAAGCGCCTACCAACAAAAAGAAATAACCAATGATTGTCATTTTGGATCAACCTCCAAATACCTGGAAAAGACCACAGTCTCTAAAAAGGCAAGCACCCCATAGATGATGGCAATATCCAGATACAAAGAACTTTCAAAAACATGGGCAAGAAAAACAATTAAACCGGTAATGATGACGTTCATGGTATCAAGGGCAGCTGCACGATCTGCAACAGAAGGTCCCAGGATAATTCTCAGTATGGAAAATAGTGCCCCGAAGCCCGTTAAAAAAAAGACAAGGATATCCATCATCTGAAAATCCCCCCTAATATATTCTCAAAAGAGCCGCTAATCTCTTTGGAATACTCTTCTTTTTCCTCACCCTGAACATCTACCCAATGAACGTAAATCGTTTCTTCATCCACTTCCACCGACATCGTCCCCGGGGTTAAAGTGATGGAATTGGCAAGGGTTAATTTTCCGGTTTTGCTTTTTATCTTGGTTTTTACCTTCACAAAACCGGGATTCAAAGGGATTGAAGGACTTAAGACTCTCCGGGCCATATCCAAATTTGCCAATACCATTCTGTACAAAAAGACCGGGATATAAATTACAATAAAAAGAAAAACCTTGTAAAAGATACGAAAATCGAAAGAAAAACTAAGATAGCGTGAAACAACAAAAGAAAGTACAAGCGAAACAACAGCGCCGATTAAAACATCTTGCATCCGAAAGCCAGACAGAACAGACCATATCAACCAAAAGACCACAAATGCAGACAGAAACTTTCTCACAAAACTCCCTCCTTTAAAAAAGTGAAATGAAATAGACGAAGCATATTTTTTTACAACATGAAGTATTATACTATACTGGTGTACAGTATGCAAAATAAACGAAATTAATTGTTCTTTATTATATAGCAGCCAAAAAAAAATAACCGGTGTACAAAAATAATAGTTTCTTTTTTTATAAGCTCAAATGAATCAGGATCATTTGTTATAATAGAAAGAGAACAAACAAAAGGAGTTGATCCCTTTGGATCTTTTGATTAAAAATATCAAACAGCTGGTCTCTCCCATGGGCAGTAAACCCAAAAAGGGTAAAGAGATGGGAAGGCTGTCCATAAAAGAGCACTGCGATATTCTGGTGCGAAACAGCGTGATTGAGGAAGTCGGTTATAACCTGGAACTGCCTTTGGATTTTGAAGGCCATGTCGTCGTTGCGGATAACCTGGTTGCCACGCCGGGCTTTATCGATCCCCATACCCACATCCCGTTTTACGGGTTTCGTCATGATGAGTTTTTCATGCGTCAAGCCGGAATGGATTACATGGCCATCATGAAAAAAGGCGGTGGGATTGTCAATACCACAAAGGCAGTCAGAAAGGCCTCTCTCCATGATCTGATAGAATTTAACTTGAAGTTTGCCGGAGAGATGTTTAGAAAAGGTGTTGTGGCTTTTGAGGGAAAAAGCGGATATGGGCTGGATACCGAATCTGAGATCAAACAGTTAAAAGCCCTCGAAAAAATAGAAGAACAGGGATATCAGAAGGTTGTGAAAACTTTCCTGGGACCTCATGCTTTGGCTCCCGAATATGAGGACTACGAGTCTTATTTGAATATGATTCTTGAAGAGATGTTGCCGGCGGTCAAAAAAGCCTTTCCCAATGACATGTTCGCCGATATCTTTACGGAAGAGGGTGTTTTTACACTTCAGCAGTCCAAACGGTATCTTGAAAAGGCCCAAAAACTGGGGTTCAAGATCAGACTGCATGCGGATGAGATCAAAGACATCGGTGGAACCACTTTGGCAGCTGAGTTAAACGCCAATTCAGCGGACCATTTGATTTGTATTCAGGATAAATCCATCTCGAAATTGTCAACAAGTAAAACCATCGCCACATTGCTTCCAGGAACCAGTTTTTTCTTGGGGAAATCATTTGCCCCTGCAAGAAAGCTCATCGATGAGGGGGTTGCCGTGGCATTGGCCAGTGACTTTAATCCCGGATCCTGCACCATTAACGATCCAACGGTCATCGCCCATTTGGCTTCATCCAAATTGAAAATGACCCCGGAAGAGATTCTGACAGCCATGACTCTGAATGCTGCTGCTGCTGTCAGTTTGGAAAAGGACTGGGGGACATTGGAAGCGGGTAAATACGCCGGTATCATCCTGTGGGAAATCCCGGATTATCGATTTATCCCTTATTTTCCGTCTCATCAGATGATTCATACCGTGATTTCTCCCAAAAAGGCGTTAAGAGTGAAGGCATGCGTGTAGAAAAAAACGCTGAAACAATCAGAGAAGAATTTATAGAAAAATACAAAGGGAAATTGAAATTTACAGGGGCCAAGCATTCAAGGATCAAACAGGTTCAATCCATCATCAAAAACACCAAGTCCAATCCCCGAAATCTAATGGTGGTGGAAGGCTTTTGGGGTGTTCAGTTATGCCTGGAAAAGAACATTGTGATCGATGCCGTCTTTTTTTCACCGGAACTGTTTGTTTCGGATGATGCCTATCAGTTGGCTGAAAAAATGATTGATCAGGAAGCCTCTTATGACAGATGTTTGGTCTCAGATAAAGTATTTTCCAGGATTAGTGAATACAAAAAACCCGATGGCTTGTTGGCGGTTTGTCAGATTCCCCAATATGATTTTAAGGATATTTCTCCAACAGAAAAAAGTCTGTATGTGATTTTAGACGGTGTGGAAATCCCGGGAAATATCGGAACCATATTGAGAAGCTGTGACGGGGCCGGTGTCAGAGGAGTCATCGTTTGTAATCGGAGAGCCAGATTGACCCATCCGAAAGTTCTCAAAGGAAGTCAAGGCGCCATTTTCACGATACCCGTCCTTGAAAAAACAATGAATGAGACGATACGATGGCTTGAAGAAAATGATATCACCATCGCCTTAACGGATACAGATGCCCAGGATGATTATTATCATGCAGATTACCCGTCAAAGGTTGCCCTTGTGGCGGGCAGTGAACGCTACGGGATCATGAAAGAGTGGTATAATCATGCCGGCATGCATGTGAAGATACCGATGCTGGGAACTTGTGATTCATTAAACGTCGCTGTGTCCACATCGATTATTGTGTATGATGCATCGATGAAAATGAAAGGATGAAAACATTGAAATTTTACTTTGAAACATACGGTTGCCAGATGAATGTCAACGATTCCGAGATTATGAAAGGCATTTTGAGGCAAAAGGGACATGAAATAACCGAACTTGATGATGCGGATGTTGTTTTGGTCAATACCTGTACCGTCAGACAAAAATCGGAAGACAAGGCCTATGCCTTCATCGGAAGATTGAATAAGATGAAAAAAGAAGAAGGCAGAAAAATAAAGGTGGGCGTTTGCGGGTGCGCCGCCGAAAAAGAGAAGAAGGACTTCCTTAGAAGACAGGGTGTGGATTTTGTGTTTGGTACTCGTTCCATTACCAAAATCGAAGAACATGCTCTCAAGGCCTTAAATGGTGAACGTTTTATGGATTTCTCAGACACACTGGACGAGATCGATTATCACACTCCTGCTTTGCGTAACAGCAGTCATCACGCCTGGGTCACCATTTCTTACGGTTGTAATAAATTCTGCTCCTATTGCATTGTGCCCTATACACGGGGAAGGGAACTCAGCAGATCCTTTGATGACATCGTTGCAGAATGTCAACAACTGGCAAAAGACGGCTATAAAGAAATCACGCTGTTGGGCCAAAATGTGGATTCCTACGGATTAGACGTGGATGATGAAAAGGTGACCTTTGCCAATTTGTTGAGGGCCGTCTCACAAATAGAAGGAATGCAACGGATTTGGTTTTTAACCTCCTACCCTTCAGACTTTTCGGAAAAGGTCATTGACGTGATGGCCCAAGCCGATAATTTTGCCCAGTCCATTCATTTACCCGTACAATCAGGCAGTGACAAGATTTTAAAAGCCATGAACCGGCGTTATACAAGAGATGAATATATTGAATTGATCAACAAGATCAAAAAGGGATTGCCGGGTGTTTCTCTCACCAGCGATATTATCATCGGATTTCCAGGAGAAACCGAAGAGGATTTTCTTGACAGTGTAAACCTGGTGAAAGAAGTGGGTTATGAAAAGGTGAATTTGGCCATTTATTCTCCAAGAGAGGGAACCGTTGCCGCTGAAAAAATGCCCGACGATGTGCCTCTTGAGATCAAAAAGAAGCGATTAAATTACCTTCTGGAGGTTCAAAAGGAAATGAATCGCGCCTTCAACGAGAGTTATCAGGATAAAGTCGTGGATGTGATCGGCGAGGCCGTTCTGCCCAGAAAACCCCACCTCATTTACGGACGAACATCCAGAAATAAAATCGTGATCTTTGAGGCCGATTCAAGTCAAATTGGTCAATGGAAAAAGGTTAAGATACATCGTGTATCAGCCGGTCCGCTTTACGGAGAGGTGGTTTAACAGTGTCTGAAAAGAAGCTCACCCCAATGATGCAACAGTATATGGATATCAAATCCCATTTTCAAGATGCCATTTTGCTGTTTCGCCTGGGAGATTTTTACGAAGCCTTCTTTGAAGATGCCAAACAGATTTCACGAGTGCTGCAATTGGTACTCACACACAGAAACGGTAACGACATGGCGGGGATTCCTCATCATGCGTTGAATAATTATCTTAAAAAGCTGGTGGAAGCGGGCTTAAAGGTTGCCATTTGCGATCAGGTGGAGGATCCCAAACAAGCAACGGGGATTGTCCGGCGTGAGGTCACTCGAGTAGTCACACCAGGAACGGTCATTGAGGATTCCATTTTGCAGGAAACCACCAACAGCTATATGGCGTCGGTGATGGCGTCAAAAGACGGCTTTTTTTGCGTGTTATTGGATATTTCCACCGGCGGTTCCATGGTCTTTCAAAGAAAACAATGGCAAGAGTTGGAAGACATCGTTAAAAAATTCCAAACCGTCCAACTCCTCTATCCGGAAGGATTTGAAGCCGAAATCGCGGTTCACCGGTTAAAAAAGCAGTTCAGCGACCTGTACATTGAAGCCCTTCCCAGATGGTATTACAATTACGATGAAGCGGTAGCCCAACTTGAACGAGTCTTTGACGTGGGAGACATTTCCTTTCTGGAACTCCCCTCGGATGCCTGTTCATTGTATGGAGCCACGTTGAAATATTTGGATTATCAGCATATGGATGCCTTTGACCATTTAACCAGACCCGTTTATATGAATGATCTACAACGACTGCTCATCGACAACACCACCGTTGAAAACCTGGATCTAATCGGAGATTCCAGAGACAAACGTTCAGCCTCTCTTTTCAACGTGATAGACAGAACAGTGACGTCTCTGGGGAAACGCAAGTTAAAAGAATGGATGCTCTCACCTCTAAGGAATCAAGAGGCCATACAGAGTCGTTTGGATCATGTTCGAGCCTTATTTGAAGATGAATGGTTGCGAACCTCATTGGAACAAGCGTTGGATGAAGTCTACGACATTGAACGAATTCTCTCCCGACTCTCTTATAGAAAAGCATCTCCTGCTGATTTTGTCTCCCTGAGATCAACCCTTGAAAAAATACCGGAGATCATCCAACTGTTACAGGATCATCCCGTCTTTGGTGATATTCTCAATCATTTGGATCCTATCAGCGAACTCAAAATTTTGTTGGAACAGGCCCTGTACGATGAACCGGACAGTCAAATCGGCTTGGGAAAAACCATCAAAGAAGGATTCGATGAAGGACTGGATGAGTACCGGGAAATACTCACGGGAAGCGGCAAAAAACTGAAAGAACTGGAAGCCTATGAGCGTGAAAGAACCGGTATTTCGAACCTTAAAATCAAACAAAATAAGGTTTTTGGTTATTATATCGAAGTATCCAAGGCGCATACTTCGAAAATCCCGGATGATTACGTGAGAAAACAAACCTTGGTCTCCAGTGAACGCTATGTAAGCGATGCCTTGAAACCAATCGAAGAAAAATTGACTATGGCTGCTGAGAGGGTGGAAACCCTGGAAAGACAGGCTTTTAACCAACTCATGGAGCAAGCTATCGGGTTTATTCCACCGTTGAAGGAAAACGCATTCGCCCTGGCCTGTCTGGACAGTTATCTCTCTCTGGCCAAGCTGGCGGTGGAGAAAAACTACTGTGAACCCACCTTTAATAACAACCGCATTTTAAGGATTGAAGAGGGAAGACATCCCGTTGTGGAGTGTTTTGAAGAAAACTTCATCCCCAACGATATTGCCTTGGACCAAAACAGCTCTTTTATCATACTCACCGGTCCCAATATGTCGGGAAAATCCACCTATTTACGCCAAACGGCTTTGACCTGTCTGATGGCTCAAATGGGTTCTTTCATCCCGGCAAAAACGGCACAGTTACCCATTTTAGACCGAATCTTTACACGTATCGGCGCCAGAGACGATTTGTCTTCGGGTAAAAGTACATTCTTGGTGGAGATGTCGGAGACGGCCACTATTTTAAACAATGCAACGGAGGATTCTTTGGTCATTTTAGACGAAGTGGGCCGTGGTACCAGTACCTATGACGGAATCAGCATTGCATGGGTGGTATCTGAATATCTGCATAACAAAATTGGCGCTTATACCATCTTTGCCACTCATTACAACGAGCTTACCGAGTTGGCAAACCTGTATGACGGGATGAAAAATCTCTGTGTAAAAGTTCTGGAAGAAAACAAAGAAGTCATCTTCTTACATAAAGTGGAAGAGGGAATCTCATCCAAAAGTTACGGTATCGAAGTGGCAAAGATAGCCGGCTTGCCGAAAGAAGTGGTTGAGCGGGCTCATGAAGTTCTTGACACCATCACAAATGAAAAGAATCTGGAAGGAAAAATCAGGGTCTTGGGTTTGAAGCAAATGGACGAAATCAAGAAAAAAAGCCGAAGTACTTCCAGAAAAAATAAAAGGAAAACCCAACAACTGTCAATTTTTTTAAGAGGTGATTCCGATTAAGATATTAACTCCTGCTGAAATGGGAAAATGCGACCAATATACGATTAATTCGGGAATACCATCTGTCGTTCTTATGGAACGGGCCGCTCATTCGGTGGTGCATGCCATTTTGGATGAATTTGAAGGTGTTCCGGAAAAAACACTGATCCTTTGTGGTATCGGCAACAACGCCGGAGACGGGATTTGTATGGCCAGAGAACTGACCGACTTGTCCAGCCAATGCACTCTGCTGATGACAATGGGCGTGGGCAAACTTTCACCAGATGCAACAAGGCAGTTTAATCTGCTGTCAAAAAAGAATTGTACCATCACCACAGACATGGGTGCTATAGAAGGCTCGTTAGATCAGTACGATTTGATTGTTGATGCCATTTTCGGAACGGGTTTAGACCGGCCCATCCCCAAAGAAATTGATGATTTTTTGGAACACGTCAATCATTTTGATGCCTTCAAATGCGCTGTGGATGTTCCAACAGGTATAAATGCCGTGAATGGGAGTTTATTTGCTGAAAACCCTTTTTACGCTGATTTAACCGTCACTTTCGCCTTTCCCAAGACTGGGATGTTCTTTTATCCTGCAAGAAAAACCATCGGCAAGTTAAAATGCTCCTATATAGGAATTCCCAACGACACCCCGGAAGCCATCGGTTGGCAGGAAAAATACCTCATGAACGCATTGACAGCCAAGATGATTCTTCCAACCGCAGAACCCGATGTCCACAAAGGAAGTATGGGCAGATTGGCCGTTATCGGGGGCAGTTCAGATTACAAAGGAGCCCCGCTGTTGTCTTTAACGGGCGCTTTAAAAAGTGGCGCCGGAATGGTCAAGGGTATACTGCCGATATATCATTCCCAATCCTTTTTTACCGTTCAGCCGGAAATCATTATCAATCAAATACCTTCTTCAATTGATTTTCATGGTCTGGAAAGCCTGGAACTCATATTGGAAAAAACACAAGATGCAGATGCCTTTGTTATCGGTCCGGGACTGGGTAGGCACTATTCCACCACCTGTTTGGTCAATGAATTTTTATCAAAAACGGATAAACCTGTAGTCATTGATGCCGATGGTCTTTATGCTCTGTCAACACCCGAAGCCCTACAAGGATTGGCTACAAGAAAAGGTGAAACCGTGTTAACACCCCATATGGGCGAATTTTCAAGGTTGACAGGAAAATCTATAGCTGAAATAAAAGCAAACCGCTTTGAAATTCTCAGAACTTTCGCAAAAAAACATCGTTGCACAGTGGTGCTAAAAGATGCCACCACCCTTATCAGCACCACACAAGGCCAGTTGATCATTAACACCACCGGAAATGAAGGCCTGGCCACTGGCGGAAGCGGTGACGTATTGGCAGGAATTATCGGAGCCTACCTGGCAAAGGGAATGAAGCCCCATCGAGCGGCACAGTTGGGCGTTTATTTGCACGGCCTGGCTGCTGATATTTATAAAAAGGAACACGAAAGTTCCACATTCACCCCATCCACCATCTGTGAGATGCTTGATGAAGCGATGATGACGTTAAGATAAAATCACA
>JASUTC010000115.1 GCA_030445775.1 Thermotogaceae bacterium
TTCTCAGAATTGTATGGAGAGTCGATCATTGCTTTAAAATAAGCTGCTTTATTGTTTTTTGTGAAGTGTATATAATAGCCAAAGGACTCCAGAAGAATTCTAAAATATTCTCTGATTATTCTTCCGTTACCTTCTCTGAATGGGTGTAATACATTTAGGTCAGTCATATAAAAAGTGAGTTTTTTCACTAAATCAGTTCTGGAATATTTTTTCAGATAACTCTCTTCTTCCAATTGATTGAATACTTTCTTCAGTTCATTTTCAACGAATGAATAGTGAGCAAATTTAAAATTCTCTTTTGAAATATCAACTTTTCTTATTGTTCCTGCCCATTAATAAAGATCTGAAAAGACAAACTTATGCAGCCACAGGAAAAAACTATAATTTAAGTCATCTTCAAAAACACGCTGCTGGAGCTCAGCAAGATTAACGGATGTTATTTCATCTTCGGCTTGTACTAAATTTTCAAAATCTGTAATATTCAACCTGTTTTTTAAAACGATGGTTCCCTTATAACAGTACAGATTATCTTTTTCTGTGTAATCTTTCATTATGAATGGCTATATTTAGCCTTAATCTCGTTTATGATTTTACGATAATCCTTTCGTCCTTCAATCACAGCCTCACAATGACTAATTGTTTGTTTAGAAAGAATCCTTCCCTCATAATTCATCGTTGCAATAATATATTCAATAGCCCTTATATTTTTTTTAGAAACAGCATTCATTTTAACACCTCTATTCTTCTTTAATTATATCACAGAAATCAAGCAAGAGATTAACCCTTTATAAGCCATAGCCCTGAAATCTTTCTGATTGACGAAGCCCTAACCGCTCTTGATCCATCAACGGAAAAGAAGATTTTAAAGAACCTCAAGGAAGCATTTTCCAAAGCAACCGTTATGATTATCACCCATCGAGACACCATTTTGGAAGCCATGGACAGTGTGTTTGTGTTTCATGACAAGCAATTTTCGGATGGGATGTGGCTCAGTATTCACTTGACAAAAGCAAGCATTCAAAACACTTTTTTCGTATTCTGCGAACTGAAGAACCTTCATAGACCCAACGCCTGTTAATGATCCATTCATGCAGAAACTAAGAGCGAATTTCGCCTTTGTTTTCTCCTGTTTGGTAAAATATAAGTACAACAAACAGACAAGATTAGTAGATCGTTGGTGATAAGATATAATTTAACTGCTTAAAAACAAGATTTAATTGAAAGGAAGATTCTCTAAATGCCAACAATTAGTATGTTTTATGGAATAATTATCAGAATAAACAAAAAAAGTTAGTGTTGGCTTGGTCAGAGCTTCACCAAGAAGAATTATTAGCAGATTAGGTATTAGCTATGAATGGAGAACTTCCTTTTAAAATTGAACCGCTGAAATAGAGGTGAAATAATGTATTTGGCAATCATTGATGTAAAACCACTAGAGAATTATCAACTGCTTTTGACATTAGAAATTCCGAAGTGTAAGAGTCAGTTTTGACAGTATTGAATGGTGCAATCAGGCAGATCTTGACCCGGAATTTTTGTATGATAAATCAAAAGTAGCATGATCATGCCAAATCAATTCCCCGTATAAAAACAATCGTAATCGCCAACCCTGAAAGACTAATAATAAACAAAAGAATATGCGTTTGAACTTTATCCAACAGGAAACCAAACAAAGCCATACCGATTGGGATTATGAAGTCTTTGTGTTGCTTAGATCAATCACTGAACAACCTGATCAATTTTTCTCTTCTTGCGTCGTCATAATACCAAGTACACACATATCCATACCATTGTGAGAGATTCAGTCTTTTACAAAAGGCTGCAATCTTGTCATACGCTCGATCTGAAAACCTGTTTTCCAAGACCTCTTGTACATCAAAGTTCCAGTTTGTTGTTGAATATCTTGCATATTCCCTGAAATAAATGTTCAGCAGTTCAACATCCGTTGTTTCTTGAAGGGAAGTATATAAATTCACTAGTTCGCAAATCTTCTCACGCCTAACCGCTTCAAGAAGAATATTGAACAGATCATTTCTTCCTTTGTAATAGGGAACATTTGGTTCAAAACAGGTGTTGATGAATTGTTTTAAATGATATGATAATCAGAGCCAATAAAATCAATGAGTTTTGCAGCGTCTTCTGCCATCGAAAACAAATTAAAGTAATCAATCGGTTCATCCGGGACTTGAACGAAGATTCCTTGGAGATATTTATATTCTCGAAAAGTTTATTTGAAATTTGGAAATGCTAAAATGGAAGAAGTCAAGCATGTAAAGAGGTGAGCAGTTACTGCTTATAATACCTAAAAAAAGATACATTGAATATTATTTATTACTCGATATAGGATGCACAGATAGCGCTCGAGAATTTTAACTTGGATTCCTTTTTTTAACCTATGATATAAAAAGCAAAAGGGACGGAGGTGTTTGACGCTGCGTCAAACCCAAAAGACAAAAAGAAAAGAAGCCGCTAAAAAAGAGTTCACTAAAACAAGTTATGATATAATTTATTGTTTTACAATCATATTGTAACGAAAAGCAGATATTGAAATAATCAAAAAAGTCTTTTGGGATTATCATATGGAAGATGATGAAATAGAAGAGCATCTCAAGGCATTGAATCGGGGGATTATTGCTGATCAGTGGTTTTTTCTAAGGATTTTGGAGAATTTCACTTGGCATTTTTTGATAAAACTGATTCCTCAAAAAATATTGCTGACGTTATTAACCGATGACGTGATTAGCAAAATAAGATCAAAAAGAAGGAGAGAAGATCTTGCAAACACAAAAAGCCTATTACAAAGCCGTCCTTTACCCTTTCCAAGATGGGATCATATCCATGATGAAAGAACTCGGCATGGACTTTTATCTAACCGGTGGTACGGCGTTAAGTAGAGCTTATTATCATCACAGATTTTCTGATGATCTTGACTTTTTTACCCATAACGATCCCAATTTTCTGAACCATGTAAAACTCTTTTTGAATGCGCTTAATGATTCCGGAGAATATGAGATAGACACGAAAATGGCGCCTCAAATAACTCGAGATTTTTCGCGCCTGTTTATTAAATCAGTCCAGAAAAATAATGAAGTTGTTCTAAAAATAGATTTTGTGAATGATATTTCCATTCATTATGGGGAAATAATTGAAGATAAGGTTTTAGGGAAACTGGATAGTGTTGAAAACATCCTCATCAATAAAATAACCGCTTTAACAAGATTTGAACCAAAGGATATTGCAGATATATGGATGATTTCCAAGAATCAGTCCTTTAGCTGGGAAGATATTGTAACAAAAGCGAAAAACAAGGATGCGGGTGTCAATGAAGAACAAGCTGCCGGGATAATCCGGTCCTTTCCTTCAAAATTTATGAGTAAAATTATTTGGAATATTGAGGTCAATACAAAAACCTTTTTTAAAGAAATTGGTCAAATATCACAAGAGTTAGCCCAAGGTATAGAAAACTCTTTGTGTTAAGTGATTCAACCCATAACCAAAGAAGGCAGAAGTTATTGGTTAGTCCGGTTATTACACGGTTATTACAAACAGAGATCACGCCAAAACAATCTGGTTGGTATTGATAGAGTAACTTTCCTCAAAGAACTTGTGAAGTATCAGGTGAGTCTCCATCATTATGATGTCAATGAAATCGATACGGACGTTGAAAATGCCTAAGATCCTTGTTATCAACTTCAAATATGAGAAAACACGGAAACGGATTCATTGGTGAATGTCCCACTTTTAACGAGTCTGCAGATTCTGATTCCACCCAATGCAAGAGCAAGGGTCATGACGATTTTTGGCCCCAAAGAACTTACTTTCTCGTATGCCTCACAAAAGGAATTTCCTTTTAGTATGTAACTTGATATTGGGGAGCATTTTAGAATACGTGTTTTAAAAGGAGATGAAATTTTATTCCTTCAATCTTTCGTTGATCTTAATTTCAGTTCCATTCCTGATACGCAAATAATTTTCATAATGTTTCGGAAGGATCGTCAACAACAACATCAGTATAAGCATTGCGTTGAAATTGAAGAACGGTACCAAGGAAATGAGAAAAACGAAAACACAAGCCAGCACGGTTCCCATTGCCATATATTTGGTGAAAAGAGTTATGACTAGCATAAAGAGAGCGCCTAATAACCCTGCAAGCGGATTAGAAGCACAAAGGACACCCCAAGTTGTTGCGATCCCTTTGCCTCCCTTAAATTTTAAAAAAATGCTCCAGTTATGCCCCGCTACAACTGCAACTGAAGTAATCACCAATGCCCATCCGGATAACCCAAACAGACCTGAGGCGATTAAATAAGCAAAATATCCTTTGAAAAAATCTCCAATTAGACATAACAGGCCAACTTTCATTCCACATGAATACACAGCATTTGATGTTCCAACATTTTTGCTTCCCAGCTTAGTTATGTCTTTTCCACAAAGACTCTTCGTAAAAATATAACTAAACGGAATAGCTCCTAAAAAATAGGATATTAAAAGGCTCTCTAACATTTTTAGCTCCTTTGAGGTTTATCCCTTTGATTATATCATGTTTCCACTTCATGTCTATGCTCGAATCAATTCCTAATATGAATAATCAACAATTGCCTTGCAAAATTGATATAAGTCGATATTGGGGTCCTCAAATTCTTTTAATTGGCTTCTGATCTGATAAATCTCAGCATCTATAACCCCTTCATAGCTCATGGGATTGTAATAAATATACAAAAACTCTCTCCAGTTGGCATCTGTTGAGAAAGAGGTGTTTTGAGGGATATAGTTGTAAAAGAAATCCTGGGGCATGAAGCCCATTTCCATTTGTGGCCAGTATAGGGATAAACCTCCGGCGTCTGTCCAATCTGAACCGTTTCGTTTGTAAATAATTGTTTCATTTAGTGAGTCCAAAACGATTTGGGCTTTTTCCTGAACAGTGATAAAGGGATCATCTGATAGTATGGCATCAACTAGGACTTTAAAATGAAGGGTTAAAAGGGAAAAGTTTTCAAGGCTAAGGGCCGAGAGGGTGATGGAATCTTCTCCAGGGTGCGCTTCATTGTAAAGATCTACAATTTCAAGGCCAAATGCTTCGGGCATCCAATCCGGGTGGGTGGTGAAGGTTTCAATGATGTTTGCCAACGGCCAGGTGGTACCGGAATTCTCAGAGCCTACAACCACCTTGCTGCCATCGTCTTTGATCTCATGCATGACTTCTATCATTTGCATCAGGCAGGTATTGAGCATCAGAACGTCAAATTCAGGTTCGGCATTTTCCAAAACATCAGCGAATTGTTTCAGTGTCATAAAATCCCCGTCACTTGTTTGGTCTATGATCAGGCCTTTCCAGCCGTATCCATGATCCGCAACCATCAGGGCGTAACGTTTTGCTGGGTAACTTTTTTGTGCCCAATCGATAAAATCCGACAAGGTGTCCGGATCGGCCATGTTCACTTCCCGGCCACCTGTTCCATCACCCCAGTCTGCAATGGCATTGTCGGGAGTCGGTTCCATTCCTGGAGTATAGTAAAACCGATGGGCGATGGTCCATCCCTCAAAATCTTCTCTTTGAGGGATTCTATCGAATTGAATCACTACATTTACCTGTTGGGAGCTGCCCACGCCTTTTGCAATCATGTCATGAAAGGCAGCGATGAAATCCTGCTGCATGGCGGACTCGTCTCCATCCAGATAGAGCATCAGCGTCCATTCTTTTTGCTGAGAAATAAGCAGGAAACAACCGGATAACATGATCGCTGTAAAGCCTATTAAGAGAAATAAGTATAGTGTTTTTTTCATAGGAAAGACCTCGCTCTTTTTATTTAAGCTACTTTGATACCTTGATTTTTTTTGGTCATAAGCGTAATATTATCATTATCCTCCAACACTATTTATAGAGCTATTTTGATTATAGCATGATTTTTATAAGGTTTGCTGACTCGAAT